>CAZJAE010000055.1:0-5824 GCA_964544205.1 uncultured archaeon | reverse complement strand
GCTAAGGAGCGGATTATTAAATTATCTAAACGCCATGTTTAAAAACCATGCCTTTAAGCCCAAATTTCAGCTCCAAAAAAACTGGCTATATTTTGTTTAATCGCCAAATTGACCCATTTTTCGTTTTTTCTGGGTTTTTTGCAGTTATAGTAGGTCTTCTACGTCTATGTATGTCAGGCTTCTTATAAATATTGTTTTTCCGCCTGCTTCTTTTACTTTTCTTCGCAGTTCTTTGTCGTTTGTAGCAATAATGTAGTCTTTTGACAGTTTTACAAGTTCGTTGTCTACATTTTCTTGTTCGCTTTCTATTGTCTGGACGTTGTTGTTCTTTAAGAGTTGTTCCACTATTGAGGCTTCGAGTTTTGTTTTTTTGTCGTTTTTTGCTAGTCCTCTTAGTTCTGCGTGGACTCGGCTTAGCACGTAGAATTCTCCGGGGAGTTTTTGTTTTATTTCGTCAAATCCGTGTATTTTGTGCCTCACCATCGTGAGGAGAAAATTTGTATCAAGCATTATTTTTACTTTTTGAGCCACTATTTTTTCGCCCCAATTTTCAAGTCTTTTCCAATAGAAGCTTTTGCTTATTGTTTTTACTGGACTTCGCCAAATGCTATTAGTCTCCATTGCCCTGCAATGTTTTTGCTTATCGCCACTTTTTCGTTTTTTTCCGCGATTACTTCGTTTTTCAGGTTGAGCACGCAGGATTTTGCGTCTGCTTTTATTACAAATCCTACTGCTGTGTTTGTGCCTATTGTTATTACGAGAGGGTCGGTTACTTTTATTGCGGTTTTTTCTTTTAGGTTTTGTTCGAGCATTCTTTCAAACATGTTTACTTTGAGTGTGAGTTCTTTCACCGGTTTTG
The DNA here is from genome assembly GCA_964544205.1 of uncultured archaeon. Taxonomy (GTDB): domain Archaea; phylum Iainarchaeota; class Iainarchaeia; order Iainarchaeales; family JAAZKV01; genus JAAZKV01. The sequence continues at coordinate 4,965 of CAZJAE010000055.1, read as the reverse complement.
GGAGCGTTCCGCTTTTTCCTGCTATTTGTCCGCGGAGTCGGTCGTTTTGTCCCATGCTTGGATCAAGGTCGGTTCCGATTGCTATTAGTCCGCCTGGGTGCGCGCTTTGCATTAGTCCGTGGTCTGTTGCTATGCTCATTACTTTTGTTTTCGTCAGTCCTTCAAGTCCTGGCGCGAGTTCAAGTTCGTCTCCGAGGTTTATTGTTCCCTGCGAGATGCTTCCGCCAATTATTGCGCCTTTTAAGTCTTTGATTTTTGTTCCTGGTTTGTTTATGTCAAAGCTTCTTGCCACAAACATTTTCAGCGGTTTTGAAGTGTCAAAGTCGGGGGTTGGGATGTGTGTTTCTATTGCTTCTATGAGCGAATCTATGTTTGCTCCAAAGTTTGCGGCAGTTGGAATTATTGGGGCGTCTTTATAGCCGTAGCTGTCCAAGAAGTTGCGTATTGATTTGTGGTTTGCGATTGCCTGTTCTTTTGTTATCAAGTCAACTTTGTTCTGCGCTACTACTACTTTGTCCACGCCTGCGAATTTTAGCGCCATTAAGTGTTCTATTGTTCTTGGCTGCGGGCAGGTTTCGTTTGCAGCAATTACGAGAACTGCTCCGTTCATGAGCGCTGCTCCCGAGAGCATTGTTGTCATTAGTGTTTCGTGTCCTGGCGCGTCCACAAAGCTTACGTTTCTTTTTGACACTACTTCTGCCGGTTTGCCGTTGTATTCCGGCTTGTTTGAGTAGGCTGTTCCGTTGTCTGTTTTTAGTTTGTAGAATACTACGTCCGCGTATCCGAGTCTTATTGATATTCCTCTTTTCATTTCTTCGCTGTGGGTATCGCACCACTTGCCTGTCAGCGCTTTTGTCAGCGATGTTTTGCCGTGGTCTACGTGCCCTATCATTCCAATGTTTATTTCGGATTGGAGAACTTCTTTTTTTGCTTTTTGGGAGTGTGCTAATGCGTGGGAGTGCGTTTCTTCTTTTGAGGCTTTTTGTTTTTTCTCTTCTTGGGGGTGCTGAGCTGCGACCGCTGGCTCAGCTGTTTTTTTTGCCCTTGTTTTTTTTTCTTTTGCCTCCGGCTCTGAGTGGATTTTTTTTGCAGCAGTTTTTTCCAAAGTTTCAGCTGTTTCTTTTGTTTTTTTCATCCTCTCAGTCGCCTCCTTTTGCAGTTTTTCTCGCCTTAGCTGTTTGTTAGTGCTTTGGCTTCTTTACTCCGCTTCCAAGCTCTGCGCTTCCCGCAGTTTCAAGACTTTTCTTTATCATTCTTTCTTTTGCGCTTAGAGCGTCTTCGCCTGTTGCTTCTTTCTTTGAAAGCACGTCGTCAAGCTTTACTGCTCCTGCTTTTGTAACTATTACGTTTAGCTGCGCGGTTTCGTTGCTTATTGTTCCGCCTCTTACTGATACTCTTTTTCTTTCGCCTTTTCTTTCAGCTGCGAATCCTGGCGCGTCTGCTGTGAAGATTTTCTTCCTTGCCGAGCCGGGTAGTGATGCGCTCATCGGGAATCCCTGTTTGTCGCTTCCTCCGGTTATTTTTGCTTCGTATCCAGCAAGACCTACTTCGTCAAGCTTTACGCTTTCTCCTATTTTTTTGCCTACAAACAGCTCTTTGTCGGAGCTTGCCATGTATGCTTTTCCTGTTTTTTGGTCGCTTATTACTATTTTCATCATTACTCCCCCATTTTGAGAATTTTTACGTGTAATGCGTATTTATTTCGTGTTTCGCAACGCTTTTATAGCCTCACTCGCCGTCCATTTCTTCGGTTTGCTTTGATTTTATCTCGTCTAAAAGCTCTTTTTCGCCTGTGGTGAATTCTGCAGCGTATTTTGCGAGTCCTGCGTAGTGTTTTTGCGGTATGCATGAGTAGAGAATGTCGCCTTCAAAGAGGTTTCTTCCCACGTTTGCGCCGTCTATTGACACTGCCACTTCTTCGCCTTTTTTTGCTTCTTTTAGCGATTTCCCTTCGTTTTGCATTCCTTCTATTTTTCCGATAATTTTGCCTTCTTTGTTCATTACGTTCCATCCGTCTCGGAGGCGTCCTTCGTTTATTCTTACCCCTACTATTGCGGGTTTTGTGTTTCTAAACACTTTTCCGCGGAGGACTTCGATTTCCACCGGGCACACAAGGCAGGATATTTCGTTTGCTTTCTGGGCTTTTTTTGCTTCTTCTATCCAGTTTTTGTATCCGTCTATTAAGTGGTAGATTACTTTTTCGTTAAAGATTCGAACGCCTTTCTTTGCGGCTTCTTCGCTTGCGTCGGAATCAATTGACACGTTGAACCCAAGTATTACTCCAAGGTACGGGTCTTCGCACATGAGCGAGTATGCTTCCATAACGTCTTTTCTTGTTATGTTTCCGATTTCGGCTTTTCTTAACTGGTAGCCTTCTTTTTTCAAGAGGTTCATCATTGCTTCAAGCGAGCCTATTGCATCCGCTTTTACTATAAGTCCTTTGTTTTCCGAAGCGTAGTTGAATTCTTTCATTTCTGTTTTTAGTTCTTCAACTTCTTTTCCTGTTTTTACTTGTGTAAGTATTGAGCCTGCGAGCACGTCGTCTAGTCCGGGAGCGGCTATTTTTACTCCGCATGCTGCTGACACGCTTCGAACAGAGCTGAATTTTTCTTTTGTCATTCGCATTTCCTGAAGCGGTTTTGGCTGGAGGAGCGCTCTTATTTTAGTGGTTATTACTCCTTTTTTTCCGAGCATCGCTATTTCGTCGTTGACTTTGAGAGTTCCTTGGTATAGTATTACGTCAATTGTTTTGCCAAGTCCTTTTTCTTCTTTTGATTCGAGCACTGCTGCTTTTGCGGCTTCTTCCGAGCTGATTTCGAGTTTCTTTTCAAGGTACTTTTGGGATAGTCCCGCAAGGAGTGTCAATAGTTCCGGCAGTCCTTCTTTTGTGTGGGCCGATACTGGAACTATTGGTATTTGTTTGCCAAATGCGCATCTGTCGAATCTTTCGCCTTCAAATCCGTGTTCGTATAGTTTTCCTACAAGAGTGTATAATTTTTCATCAAAGAGTTGCTTTGTTCTTTCGTTTTGCGTGTTGTGATTTTCAAGGAAGCTTCCTTCTTTTGAAGAGTAAAAATTAAGCATGTCTATTTTGTTCATTGCGATTACAAACGGCACTTTGTATGCGCGCAGTATGTCTATTGCTTCTATTGTCTGGGGCTGCAACCCTTGCATTGCGTCAACTACGAGTATTGCAAGGTCAGCTATGCTTCCCCCTCTTTTTCTTAGGTTTGTGAATGCTTCGTGTCCTGGCGTGTCTATGAATAAGAGTCCCGGGATTGAGAGTGTGAATCCGAATTTTTTTATTAATGGGCCCGCAACTGTCTGTATTACGTCTATTGGCACTTCTGTTGCGCCTATGTGCTGGGTTATTGCGCCAGCTTCTTTTGCGGCTACGCGCGAGTTTCTGATTGCGTCAAGCAGCGACGTCTTGCCGTGGTCTACGTGCCCCAGTACTGTGATTATCGGCTGTCTTATCATAACATTCACTTAAATTTTTAATATTCACTCAAATTTTTTGTTTAAACTTCAGTTTGTCCTGCTTGTTTTGCTTTTCGTTTCTTTTTTTCTTTCTTCAGCGACTTGGACTGTGCTCATTTTGGCGATTTTTTTCCACTGTCGGCTGTCTTTTCCCCAGAATACTTCGTTCTCGACTTTGTCGTAGCTGAATATTTCTTCCGGAGCGAAGAATCGCTGTATTTCGTATTTCGCTATTTCGGCGTTGAGGGATACGTGCACTAGTCCGGCGTATTTTTCCTGGATTTCTTTTGCAGTGTCCTCTGATTTTTCGCCTTCTATTGCGATTAATACTGCGGGGACTTTTTCCCCGTTTTTAAATTCAAGCGCTTTTTGCGCGTCTTGTTCTTCTTTTGCCCTGTTTGAAAGAAAGTGAATGTCAAGGAGCGTTTCTTTTATGCCCGTGATTTTCAGCTGTTTGTCTTCTATTTCTTTTATTATTTTCCACAGCTGTCCTATGTTCAGCGCAGCGGGTCTTGCTATTATTAATGACCTCAATCATTCACCTTTCTTTTGTTCAATATTTTTTTGTTTGTGTCGTTCATTTTTTCTTTTTTGGCTCTACTTTTCTGTGGAGTATGTGGAGATCGTGCACTGACTCGTAGTCGTGTATTTCGCTGTCGTTAAACCACATGCTTACTTCTGCTTTTGCTTCTTCTTTTGAGCCTGATGCGTGGATTACGTTTCTAACCGCTTCTCCTACAAGGTCTGTGTATGCGTAGCTTGCGTGCGCATAGTCGCCTCTTATTGTTCCAGGGAGCGCTGTTTTTGGCTCTGTTGGTCCGCACATTTTTCTTACTACTTCAACTGCGTCCACTCCTTCAAGAACCATTGCAACTACCGGCCCCATTGTGATTAGTTTTAGCAGCGCTTTGAATACTGCGTCGCCTTTTCTGTTCCTTACGTCTGCGTAGTGTTTTGACGCGAAGTCTTCGTCTATCCACACCATTTTCATTCCGATAATCTTGAGTCCGACGTTTTCGAATCTGTTTATTATTACCCCTGTGAGTGCTCTTTGCACCCCGTCGGGTTTTACTAGTACAAGCGTTCTTTCAATCATTTTTACCCACCAATCTTCCCACCAGGAATTTAACTTTTTTTAGTTTAAGTTTTTCTTTAAAAAAATTAATAAAAAAATAAAGAATAAAGCAAGCATAGTTTTTACTTTGCTTTTTCTTTTTCTTTTCCTTCTTTCTTTGCTGAGAGCAAAGTTTTCTTAAGTTTGTTGTACTGTTCTGTCCACTTTGTTTCAACAGGTTTTCTTCCAAGTTCTATCTGGTTTTTTTCGCATTTGTTTGAGCAGAAGTAAAATACCGTTCCTTCTTTTCTAACGTACATTTTTCCTCCGCCTACTGGAAGGTCTGATCCGCAAAAGCTGCATTTAACCATTTTGTTCCCCTCCGTTACCTTGACTTAATCTCTTTTGCTTCTCTTTCTGTGTCGAGCAAA
>CAZJAE010000054.1:0-5933 GCA_964544205.1 uncultured archaeon | reverse complement strand
CAGCTAAAGTTGATACAGTAGATAAGGCAAGCAGACTTGAAGTAATAATCAGGATTCCAATGGCGATAATTTTCTATATTATCGGGATAATTGTTGGAATAATTTTTAGCATAATGTGGATCATTAACTTGATTACGTGCTTGATTCTCGCAACAAGGGTTGCGCCGAGGATTTTGGCTTCGATTGTTGAGTGGTACACTTCGGTAATGGCTTACTTTTCGTTTGCTGTTGACGAGAGGCCTCCTTTCTTCCCTAAATTTTAAAGTTTTTTTTAAAAGAGTTTTTTTGGGCGTTTAACCGCCCAAAAACAAGTTTTTTGTTTATTTTTATTGTTTTAATTTGCCGTCTTTTTTTCCTTGTCAAGCGTCTTTATGTCGTTTATTACTTCCTGTGCGTGAATCAGGGGGTTGACTTTTGTGTAGTGTCTTAGAACAATTCCTTTTTCATCAATCAAGAATGTTTCCCTGTTTGTGCCCATGTATTCTTTTCCCATGAATTTTTTCTTTGCCCAAACGCCGTATTTTTTTACAGCGTTTCTTTTGTCGTCTGACAGGAGTTCAAAGTTAAGGTTGTGTTTGTCAGCAAATTTTTGGTGCGATTCGCAGGAATCGGTGCTTATTCCAAGGACTATTGTGTTTAGTTCTTTTAGGGCTGGGAGGTTTTTGTTGAACATTTGGGCTTCTATTGTGCATCCTGGCGTCATGTCTTTTGGGTAAAAGTATACGAGGACTTTTTTTCCCAGGTAATCGCTTAGTTTTACTTCTTTTTTCTCCGCGTTTAAGAGTTTTATTTGCGGAGCTTTTTTGTTCTCAAATTTGTCCTTTGGTTTTGCAGCCATTCGTATCACCTGTAGTCCTTAGTTGTGCAAGGCAGGTATTTTATTTATATGCAAAAGAAGCGGGTGCCTTGCCTTATGTGTGGTCGTATGGGAGGTAGAAGACAAATTTTGTCCTTTTTGGGTGTCCCGCAATCGGTTCTTTTGCTACTATTACGTCAATGTATTGGGGGGAGTAGAATAGGATTCCTTTTTTCATTTCTTCCATATTGGCTTTCATTTCGTTGAATGCTTCTCTTAGCGCTGTGTGCTCGGGAGCGTCAAAGTTTTTTGGGAGGGGTTTTCCTTCTATATAGTTCATTATGAGAAAGTTTCCTACTTTTTTTATGACTTTTATTGAGCGGAGCGCGTATTTTTGGGGTTTTATTTTCCCGCTTCGTACTGCCCGCTGGTGCATAAGAAACGCTTCTCTGAATTTTTCGTACCTTGCTCCCTGCATTTCGCTTCCGCGCGTGTCTTTTACAGCGAATTTGCGCCCGTTGAATTCGAACATTCTTACCTTGTCGGAGTGTCCAGCAGTTTTGAGTCTGTTGAAGAAGTTCTGGCTTTCAAGCAGTCTTATAGCTGTTTGGAAAGTCATTTGCGTGTGGGGGTTGTGTATTGAGTGTGCCTCTAGACTGGCTTCTTGCATTGCGCTTTTTGCCGCCGTGCTTGTTCTTGGAATCATTTTTGGCGCTGTTTTTCTTCCATGCATATTGTATTAGTGTTGTTGTTTTAATAAAAGTCTTTTTGTTCTGTTTGTTTGCTTTAAAAAATAATGAAAAGCGCAGTAAATAGCTGTTGCGCTTTTCTTTTTTCTTTTTTTACTTCTTGGTTACTTTTGCTTCGCCCATTATGAACTTTGCCATCATGAACACAACGAATGCTATGATGATGAAGTTGATTAGTTCTCCGATGAACGAGCCGTAATTGATTGCCACTGCTGTTGTTGTTTCTGTTGCCGGTTTTATTATTAGCGCGAATGCTTTGAAGTCCATTCCTCCAAGCACTAACCCTATTGGCGGCATTATGATGTTGTCAACAAGTGATTTTATTAGTGCAGTTGATGCAATACCCATAATGAATGCGATTGCAAGTGCCAGCACTTTGTATTCTTTTAGGAATTCCTTAAACTCTACTATGAGCCCTACGCTCACGTTTTTTACTGAACCCATTTATTTACCCCCTTTACTATTGCTTTGTTTATATTAATTTAAATTGCTTTTCTTTGTCCTTTTGGATGTTTTTTGGATTTAGTGTTTATCTTTTGATTTTTGGTCTTTTTGGAGCGAATTTTGGCGTCATTCTCTGTGCCGGCGGTTTTTGGACTCGGTTTTTTTTTCTCCACGCATTGATTCCTGTATTTATTTTTCTCACTGCGTCTTTTGCCATGTACCTGTATTCAGGGTGGTTGTGCTGGGCGCTGAGTATTTTTATTCTTTTTAGGTATGCGAGAAACTCGTTTGACGCGTGGTTTGCTGATGGTGCCAGGATTACGTCTTTTCCGCCTTCGTGTCTTAATAGTTCTCTTAGCGCTATTCTATGGAGGTTGATTGGCGCTCCTGTTCTTAAAAAAAATGCGTTTTCGGCAGCGGCTTTTGAGCCTATCGGGAAGAAGTTTTCCTCGTAAACTGATTTTCTGCTCGGCGCCCCGTTTAGTCTTTTGTATCTTATTTGCCCTATTTGTCCGTTTGGGGTTTTGATTTCTAGCGATTCTATTGCTTTTCTTACTGCGGGGTTTGTGAAGAACATTGGGTCCGCATAGCTTCCTACATCGATTTTGAAATGGACTTCTATTCCGTTACTCCCTTTTATCGGCTCTACTATTGCCCTTATTCCCAAGAGTTTTGAGTTCCAGTCTTTTTTCATTGCCGCGTGCATACATAAGTATTGCCGGGTTGGTATAAATGATTTCCTGTTTGTCCTTACTGACTTGGTTTTTAAACTCTTTTTTTCGTGTTGTTAATTGTAATGTTGTGTTTTTGATTATTAGAACGCATTCTTGTGGAGAACTTAGCTTCAAATTGGAAGGAAAGTCTGTTACTTTGCATTGCTGGACGGATACTGTGAGGGATCACGGCAACGTCACTTTTGTCGATTTGAGGGACAGGTATGGAATTACTCAGGTTGTTCTTGACCACAAGAAGAGCTCGGCTATTAGCGATACTGCTAAGAGCATTAGAAAGGAGTTTGTTCTCCAGATTGAGGGTGTTGTTAAGAAGAGGCCTAGCGGGACTGAAAAGAAGGATTTAATTACTGGAGAGATTGAGGTTGATGTTTCAAGCGTTAAGGTTTTGACTAAAGCCGCTCCTCTTCCCATTGACCTTACAGAGAGAACTGTTTCTAACGAGGATTTGATGTTAAAGTACAGGTATCTTGCTTTGAGGAATCCTAACTTGCAGAAGAGTATAATTTTTAGGCACAAATTGGTTAAGTGCGTTAGGGATTTTTTTGATGAGAATAACTTTTTGGAAATTGAAACTCCTATTCTTGCGAAGAGCACTCCTGAAGGGGCGAGGGATTATCTTGTTCCAAGCAGAGTGAATCCGGGTAATTTTTACGCTCTTCCGCAGAGTCCCCAGCTTTTCAAACAGCTTTTGATGATTGGCGGAATGGACAGGTATTTTCAGATAGCTAAGTGTTTCAGGGACGAGGACTTAAGAGCGGATAGGCAGCCGGAATTTACTCAAATCGACGTTGAGATGAGTTTTGTCGATGAAGAGGATGTAATGGCGATGAATGAGCGTCTCATTGCGAAAGTGTTTAAGGAAATGTCCGGGATTGACGTTAAGCTTCCGCTTGCAAGGATGCAGTATGATGAAGCGATTGCAAGGTTTGGGGTTGACACTCCTGACTTGAGGTTCGGTCTTGAATTAAACGACGTTACTGACATTATGTCAAAGGGCGAGTTTAATGCTTTCAAATCCGTTGTTGAGAACAAGGGCATAATTAAGGCAATTAATGTTGAAGGGCAGGCAGGCATGTCAAGAAAGGACCTTGGCGAGATGGAGAACTTTGTGAAGATTTACAGGGCGAAGGGGCTTGCTTATTTAAAGTTCCAGAACGGGGCTTTTGAGGGGAGCATTGCGAAATTCTTTAATGCCGATTTGCTTGGGCAGTTGAAGGATAAATTAAAAGTAAAGGAGAATGACTTGGTTGTAATAGTTGCGGACAAGCCTAAGATTGTGAATGATTCTCTTGGTAATTTGAGAAAGAATCTCGCAAAGAAGCTTGGCTTGATTAAGCCGGGCGCTATGAGTCTTCTCTGGGTGAAGGACTTTCCTATGTTTGAGTGGGACGAGGCTGAGAATAAAGTAACTTTTGTTCATCATCCTTTCACTTCTCCGCGTAGAGAACATCTTGAGTTCATGGAAAAAGAGCCTCTCAAAGTTAAGGCGCTTGCTTATGACTTGGTGTTTAACGGGATTGAGCTTGGCGGGGGTAGTGTAAGAATTTACGACCCTGAAGTTCAGGCAAGGGTTTTTAGAATGATTGGGCTCAGCGATGCTGAAGCTAAGAAGAAGTTCGGCTTTTTCCTTGAAGCGTTCAAGTACGGCGCTCCTCCTCACGGGGGCTTAGCGTTTGGGCTTGACAGGATGGTTATGCTTCTTGCGGGCGGGGACTCGATTAGGGATGTTATTGCCTTCCCTAAGAACAAGGCTGCTGCGTCTTTGATGGATGATTCTCCAAGCGAGGTCAGCGCGAAGCAGTTAAAGGAGCTCTTCATTGATGTTGTTTTGCCAAAGCCGGAAGAAAAAAAGTAGCGTTTTGGCATTTGCAGCGTTTATTTTGAGTGAAAAAAGTTTTGCTGTAAGGAAATGAGGGTTTTTGGTTTTGGGGTGTTTTTGTGAGGCTTGACGAGATTGATAATGCTATAATAAGGAAGCTTTCTGGCGATTCAAGAACGCCTTTTCTTTCCATCGCAAAGGAGCTTGGCGTTTCTGAAGGGACTATCAGGCAGAGGGTTGCCAAGCTTTTGAAGAATGACGTAATTAAGCGCTTCACTCTCGAATTATCCACTTCTACTACCGCGATTGTTGAAATTATTACTTCTTCAAGCGTTCCTACTCAAAAGATTTCGGAGAAGATAAAAAAGCTCGGCGTTTTGAAGGTTTATGAAGTCACTGGCAGGTTTTCGATTGTCGCTATTATCGCTGCTGATGATTTTAACAAGCTCAATTCTGTTCTTGAGAGCATCAGGGCTATTGACGGCGTTATTCAGACCGAGACTTTTCCAGTGCTTAAAGACTACTAAGCACTGAAAAACTCATTGAAAACTCACTTACTAACTATTATCCACTCAAATATTGCCTCAAATCAAATGGATAAATTCCAAATTGATTGCAAAAATTGATTGGAACGCGTTTTTTTGGCAGTTTAAAGCTTTATTGCTTTATACATACCCTTAAAAATTCTGTCTTCTTACTTCCATCAAAGCAAAATCGGTGGTGCTATGCCTAAATATATTGATTCAATGGTAATAAAGGAGCCTCTTAAGAAGAAGTTCTTAACTTTGGAGTTTGAAGAGGGTGACGATATTCTTTCCTGCATCAAGCAGGGAATGGAGCAGAATGCAGTGAAGGAGTGCGATGTTGTTGATGTTGAAGGGACTTTGACAACGGCGACTGTTAACGCTATGGAGGGGAGCAGGTTTAAGAAAATTGATTTTTCAAACCTCAAGATTCTCCGAGCTTCGGGGCATTTTAAAGTCACTGCTGGGGATTTGTGGGGCGCGCTTCACGTATTCACCGAAGGCAGAAAGCCAATTTCAGGAACTGTGGTTACGGCTAAAGCAAGCCACGGGTTTAAGTTAAAGCTTTCTTTTTTGCCTTAGTGTTTAATTGAGCGGGGGATTCTTCTTCCCGCAAATGTTTTTTTAGAATTTTTAGACAAATCCCCTGTCTTTTCTTCTTTTTTGGATTATTTTCTCAACGCTTGTCGCTGTTTTTTTAGTCACTTTCTTTGCTCTTCGTATTTTATTAAAAGCGTACTTTTCGGCTTTCTCTATCTCGTCTTCCACCACTGCCATGGTTTTCGCCCCGCCTGCGAGCATTAGTGAAAAGTTTTGCTGGACTGTTTCTCTCACCGGCTGGAACGTCAGCACGCTTAGAACAAGGTC
>CAZJAE010000053.1:0-6181 GCA_964544205.1 uncultured archaeon | reverse complement strand
TAAGCGTTGGTGAGACGATGAAAACATGCACATCATGCAATAAAGTAGTAACAAAAAACCACATTGAGTTCAAATGCCCAAGCTGCGGCAAAAACACTCTAGTAAGATGCGCGCACTGCAAAGAAAGCTCAAAAGAGTACACTTGCAAAGAATGCGGATTTGTAGGACCATAAAAAAAATCCAAACACAAGAAAAACACTAAACGGTGAACAAAATGGGAAAAGTAATGGTAATATTCAAAGTATTCGCAGACCCTGAAAACATGGACGCAGTATGCGAAAGACTCAAAAACATAAAAGAAGGCGCTTTTAGAGACCTAAAAAGAGAGCCAATCGGATTCGGAATAGAAATCATAAGAGTAGGATACGTAATACCGGACAAAACAGACGGCGCAATGGGCGCGCTTGAAACCGCAGTAAGCAAAGTAGAAGGCGCAAAAAACACAGAAGTAGAAGTCGCTACGCTCATATCATAAAAGCTTTTAGACAAACACAGAAACTCAATAGTCTAGAAGCAATTTTTATTACTTACCAAGCATAAATCAGTCATGCTTGTTTCTCTAACACTAAAAAACTGGCGGACACACGCCGAGACAAAACTCGAATTCGGCAAAGGCACAAACGTAATCGTCGGAGTAATGGGAAGCGGCAAAAGCTCCATAGTAAACGCGATAAGCTACGCGCTGTTTGGCACATTCCCCGCAGTAAAAGGAAGAGCAGTATCCCTTGAAGAAGTAATAATGAACAAGCCAAACGAAGCCGCAAGAGCAGAAACAATAATAGAATTCACACACGACGAAAAAACGTACCGCGTGGAAAGAATAATCAAACGAGACGGAACAAACGAGGCAAAACTATATGAAAACGAAAAACTTGCCGCGGGACCCAAACAAAAAGATGTAAACGAAAGAGTGGAAAAACTTCTCGGACTAAACTACGAACTCTTCAGCAGAGCGGTATACGCTGAACAAAACGAACTGGATTTTTTCCTAAAACTCACGCCGTCAGAGAGAAAAAGAAAATTTGACGAACTCTTAGACCTCGCAAAATACGAAGAAGCAAGAAAAAACTCAACAACCCTCCAAAACGAGCTCGTAAAAGAAAACAAACAGAGAAAAGACTCAATAGAACAGCAGAGAAGAACAATCCACAGCCACGAAGAAGACAAACTCCTCGCGCAGATAAAAGAAGAAGAAAAAGCTATAAAAGAAATCGAACACATTCTAGCCGGGCTTAGAAGAAACGCTGAACAACTCGACAAAGAATACAAACAACTCGCAGAAAGCGAAAAACAACACAAAACACTTGAAGAACTACAGCTAAAAACAAGCTCGCGAATTGAAACCCTAAAAGAAGACCTGCAAAAAGGAGAAAAGCAAGACATACACGCAATCAAAGCCAAAATAGAAACCCTTGCAAAACAAGCGCAAAAAGCAAACTCCGAGCACTCAAAACTTGAAAAAGAACAAAAAGAACACGAGAACTTGTCAAAAAAAGTCGGTGAAGAAATCAAAGTATTGGAATACGAAAAAAGAAGACAAACTGACGAAGAAAAATCAATCAAAGGACTAATTGGAAAATGCCCAACATGCAAACAAGAACTCAACGAAGCGCACAAACACTCAATCACAAGCGAAATAACCTCAAAAGTCAAAAAAATCGATTTGGAACTTGAGGAACTCGCCAAGAAGAAAAAAGAACTGATTGAAAAGACGGCTGAAATCGAGAAAAACAAAAACAATTCCAGAAAAGAACAGGACGACGCAAACAAAGAACTCTACAAATACGAAGCAATGCAAAGAGAAGCCCTCGCCGCGGAAGAAAAGAAAAAACAGTTACTAGCACTAAACGAAGAACTCCCAAAAATACAAAAAATGCTGAAAGAAAGCGGGTTTGACAAGAAAAAGCTTGAAATTGCGCGGGAAGAACTATACAAAAACAAAAGCGAAACCGCAGTAAATGAAACCAAAATAAAGTCCAAACTCGAGCTAAAAAGAAGCTATGAACAAACCCTCGCAAAAATTGCAGAAATAAAGAAAAACATCGCCGAACAGGAAAAACAAGTTGAAAAATATGAAGAAGCTGCCAAAAAAGTGGGCATATTCTCAAACTGCCTCAACGCAACACAAATAGAACTAAGAGAAACAATGATAGAAACAATAAACTCCGCAATGAACATGATTTGGGGCTCAATTTACCCGTACAAAGACTTTACTGACGCAAGACTAAGCGTGGTTGACGCAGGATACGACCTTGAAGTAAAGACAAGAAACGACAAGTGGGTAAGAGTTGAAGGAATACTCTCAGGAGGAGAAAGAAGCGCCGCCGCTTTATGCATAAGAATAGCATTCGCGCTCGTTCTAACAAAAAAACTTTCCATGCTGATACTGGACGAACCAACGCACAACCTTGACACAAACGCAGTGCAAAAACTAAGCACAATGCTGCGAGACGACATGCCAAAACTAGTAGAACAAATATTCATCATCACACACGACAAAGAACTTGAAGCCGCAGCGTCAAGCAACCTCTACCTGCTCTCGCGAAACAAAGACATAGACGAATCCACAAAAGTCGAAGAACTAAACACAAACTAAAAAAAGGTGGAAAACTCGCACGCTAAAAAAGGCGCGAGTGATTAAAAAAATAAAAAAAGAACTAAAAAAGGAAGCAATTAGTTTAGCTTTTCAGCTTCCTTTCTCTTTGCAAGCCTTACAATGTAACCCGCAAGAACGTTTCTAGTAACTTTTGAAAGCTTCAAATCCTTCATCTCGTCAAGCTGCTTCTTGTTATTGTCAAACTTGTCGTTGAACCTATCAGGGAACTCTTCAAGAAGAACCTCTCCCTTGTACTTTGTACCCTTAGCAATCGACTTTCCCATTAAATCACCAAAAATTATTCAAACAATTCAATTCTCTTATTAACACCGTTAGGAAACTTTCTCAAAATCGACAAAGGAAGAACCTTCTGGCCGAATTCCTTCTCAGCAACCTCAAGCATTGAAAGCTCGCTTGTCCTTTTCACAAGCGGAGGCGCTCCAAGAGACAACTGAAGAGCTCTTGCCGAAAGCACTCTAGTAAGTTCAAATCTAGTCAACCTGCTCATTTTCCCACCAGTATAATACTTCTCATAAAGCAACCTTTAAAAGCGTTGCCAAAAAGCGAAAAAAAGACAAAACAGCCAAAAGAACGCACTTTAAGCGGTTTTTCAGGCAAAGCCAAGCGCCCTTTTAGTCGAAAAACCGGCAATTAGAGGCTGGGGAAGACTATTTTTAGAAGCAAAATCCTTGGCGAGCTTAAGCGAAGCATGCCCCTTGACAAAAGCATTAGTGGAATTCGCATGAAGAACCCTATAACCAGCTTCTTCCGAAAACTCCCTAAACTTTGCAATCGTAGCATCCTGCACAGAAACAATATTCTTCGCAAGAGAAGTCGAGAAAAACTTTGAATTAGGATTAGTCAATTGAACAGGGAGAGAAAAAAGAGCTGAAGAAAGAGAAGAATAAAGAGAATTCAAGTAAAAGAAAGAAAAATCAGGAGAAAAAAACAAACCCTGCTGGACAGAATCAATCCTCTTCCTCAACCCGAACAAAAAAGAACTTGCGCTCCGCACTTCCTTTGAGAAAAAACTCTCTTTATTCATGCAAAACCAGTGCAAATCATGAATCGAATCCTTCGAATTCTGCGAAACATCACCCGCTGAACAATCTCGGCTCGAAACAAGAACAGCTTTGCCCTGCGCAATTAGCCGCTTAGCGTCCATGAGAGGAACCTTTGCGGAATCAGTTCTAAAAAACGGGCCGATAGGAAACGAGTCAGTGAAAAACTCTTTACGCTTAGCCAAGCGCTGTTCCTTAAACGGCATCTCATTATGAAAATCAAGCGCAAACCCCCCAGACACGGATTCAAAAAAAACATTATCCTCCAAAAACCTTACCTTAATCAAAGAAGACGGAAGAATATTCTTGGCATCAAGAACAACAGGAGAACAACAAGAACAATTCCTTGTCTCAGGACCAATGTTAAAGAACGTGCTTGTGAAGAGCTCCGCCCAAACACCCGAAAAATCAAGTTTGGACAGAGGCTCCCCGCCAAGCGGCTCAAACCCCAACTCCTTATGAACTCTCTTGGAATCTTCAAAAGAAATAAGCTCGCCGTGGCGAAAGAAAATATTTTCAATAAACATCTCAACCCTTGCATCCCGCTCCTTTGGAACCAAATTCACCGGAACCGAAAGCAAGTTACTCCACGCGGCAAGCTCTACAAGATAAAGAGCATCCTCTTTTGAGACCCGCAAAGCCTCGGAAAAAGAAATCTCCCTCGTCAAAAAAAATCCTAAATCAATTCTTCCAAGCGGCTCGCTCCTTGGAGAGGACAAGTCAATCTTGTAAAAAGAATCGCCAATTTTTTCAAAAGAATCAAAATAACTCCAACCCTTGCCGAGCAAAAAAGCCCTCTCCGGGTCAAGAACAACAGGAAGCTTTCCAATATGCCGAGCAAGAGCGTTTGAAATCTTTTTCAATTCCGAAAAAGACAAAGCTTTGAGGCAAAAAAGGCCTCCCTCTTCTTCAAGACTGAAACCCTTAAAGCCGAGAGAGAGAATCAGGTCCTCAAGCTTGTCCTTTTCAAAATTTACTGAAATGAAAGTGAAAGGAAAGAACTTATGCCTCTTTACAACACGAGCAGAAGAGTTCGCAAATTCAACCAAAACCTCGCGCCTAGCCTCGCTGTGCGAAACCTTAGTCAAGTAAAAAACCCTACTAGACGAGTTTTCATCCGTGGCTAAAAAAGCCTCTGTGTGCTGGGACATTAACAGGATGCTTTTTTTGCGATTTAAATACGATTTGAAAGCATTTTGCCGGTGCAGGCTAAACGAGAAGCTAAAAAGTCAGAAAAAGAAAATCTAAAATCAAAGCTCGTTCACAAAACACCTAACGCCGCCGCCCGCAGCGCGATTCGCCCTAAGGGAAACAGGCGTTGGAACAACTTCAACGCCGTGATGCCTCAAAAGCTCAATTGTTTTTTTAGCATCCTTATCAACCATCACGCGATTCTCGCCAAGAACCAAAAAATTCGCAGGATAAATCGAAGACTCTTCTTTTGGAACCTGAATAATTTTAGCGCCAGACTGCTTAGCAGCAAGGGAAAGAATTCCGTGATTTTCTTTAAGGAACGCCTCATCAACAAGCATTACATTCCCAGCCCTGCCGACAAACAAATCAGGATGGTCAATATTTCGAAACACTTTCTTGCCAGCCAGTTTTGACAAGTTATGCATTTCCTGCCAGCCGTCCTTCACAAAGAAAAACGAGACCCCCTGCGCGGATAGTTTCTTAACAGTCAGAGAATTTCTAAGAGCAGAAGAAGCAACCATCTGTTTTTCTCCAATAGGAACAACCTGCCCTCCCTCCCCAAAAGCATCAGGAGCAAAAAGAGCCTTGCTTGGCTTGTACCTTTTACCGCCGTGCTTAATCCAAAGATCCCTAGACCAAAGCGCCGCAGGGTCGACAGCAGGCGTGCCGTTAATCTTGCCCATCTCTTTAGCCTTCGCTTTAAACACTTTGGCATGCCCCTTAACTCTTGCAGTAATTTGAGGAGTGCTGAAATAATACTTTGGAACCGCGATCTTAAAACCAAGAGAGTTGAGTTTCTTAATAACAGCAATTCGCTCCGCGCTCACCCTCCAAACAGCTTTAGGGTGATTAACCACAAAACCCATCATTGAAAAACCGGCAAACAAATCACCGCGCATCCTTGAAGAATCAAGAAAAATGCCCTCGCTGGTATTCCTAACGCCAGTCAAGTTTTGAAAAGACTTTGCGGAAAGCTGGGGCGCCCTGCCGTTTTTATAATCAGCATACGCTTGACGCTCAATATCAGGCTTTCTGCCAAGAGCGACAACAAAACGCTTCTTTTTAGGAACCATTAAAACTGCCTTCAAAAATAAAAAAAACTATAAGAACGAGTTAATCTCCTCATCCCTCTTAGCGTCATCGCCCATAAACGCTTTTGCGGATTCCTCAAGCGTGGTTTCATGCCTGCTCGGCTGGGATTTTCTCTTCCTCACCTTAAAAAAAGTCGGCGCATTAACAGCCTCCCCGACAATCAAAGCCTCCCCCACTCGAAGCGAAGAAATTATTCCAATGCTTGTCTTATCCAAACCCTCGCTTGACTGGGAAATAT
>CAZJAE010000052.1:3085-6190 GCA_964544205.1 uncultured archaeon | reverse complement strand
TACCGGTAACAGGGCTGAAAAGATTGAGCTTATTTTTCAGGGGAGTTCTTTTACTTGTTTGAATAAAAAAAAGCAGGAAGAGATTGTTAAAAAGAGTCTTGAGGGTGTTTTGGGGCGGAGGGTTTCGTCTCTTAAGCGCGCGATGCTTTTGTCTGAAAAGTCAAAGAAGAGGGTTGTGGGGATTACTTTTGAGACGCTTCCTGATTTGTGCAAAAAGAGCGATGTTGCCGGAATGCTTTCTCTTGGCGCTACGAGAGTTGAGCTTGGCGTTCAGAATCCGGATAATAAAGTTTACAAAGAGGTTTGCAGGGGGCATTCTGTGGAGGATGTTGTTGACTCGACCGCGCTTTTGAAGGACTCTGCGTTTAAGGTGTTGTATCATTTAATGCCCGGGCTTCCAGGAAGTTCTTTTAAGAATGATTTGAAAAACTTTAGGAAGATATTTTCAAATCCTGATTTTAAGCCGGACATGGTGAAGTTTTACCCGTGTCTTGTGATTGAAGGGACAAAGGTTTTTGATGATTGGAAGAGGGGCGATTTTGAGCCCATGGGCGAGGCTTCGGCGGCTAAGCTTCTTGCTAAAATAAAATCGGAAGTGCCGAAATGGGTCAGGGTTATGAGAGTGAATAGGGATATTCCAAGCAATGTGATTAGCGCTGGAGTGAAGAAGACTAATCTTCGCCAGCTTGTTGAAGAGGAGTTGAAGAAGCACGGCAAGAAGTGCAATTGCATTAGGTGCAGGGAAGTGGGGATTAAACTGCGCGAGAATGAGAATGTTGATTTTAATGCAAGTCTTGGTGTTGAGTATTATGAAGCGAGTGGCGGCGAGGAAGCGTTTGTTTCTTTTGAGTCGAGGGATGCTTTGTTTGGTTTTGTCAGATTAAGAAAGCCGAACTCTCCTTTCATGCCTCAAATAACTGAAAGTTCGGCTCTTGTCCGGGAGCTTCATGTTTACGGCAAGGGGTTGCCTCTTGGTGTGAAGGATAGCGAGAGCGCCCAGCACAGGGGTATTGGAAAGCAGTTAATGCTTGAAGCTGAGAAGATTGCGAGGGAGCGTTTTGGCGCGGATAAAATGGTTGTAATTTCGGGTCTTGGAGTGAAGGAGTATTACAAGAAGAATTTTGGTTACAAGAAAGACGGGCCGTATATGTCAAAAAAGTTGTGATTTTTAAAAAAGATTCTTTTTCGTCCGGCAATGCGCTTTGGCAAGGTTTATATTCAAAGTATTGTATATTTCTGGATTTAATTGCTTGATTGGGGTGGTTTTGTGTTTGAAGCGTTGTTTATAGGGGTTATTGTAATTCTGGTTGTTGTCCTTGGAATTGTGTTGTTCTTGTTTTTTGAGGCGCGTTCAAGGCTTGCTGCTCTTTCTTTTTCAAAAGCTTCGCAGAGCGTGAAGTACGGCCAGCTTGCCGAACAGTGGATTCCGTTCAGCGCGAAGTTTCCCTATAATTCGCAGAATTTTAGGTTTATTGGAAAGCCTATTGACGGTATTTGTTTTGAGGATGATAAAGTAGTGTTTGTTGAATTTAAGACTAATAAGTCTTCGCTTAACGAGTCGCAGAAGAAAGTGAGGGATTTAGTGGAAAGGAAGAGGGTTGAGTGGCTCGAGTTCAGGGTTGATTGATTTTATTTGCGTGCGTCCGGCTGAAGAGTCAGGTTAATTTGTCAGAGTTTGTATCTTAGTATTGCGACTACTCCGCCAAAACCTGTGATGTTTTTTTCCTGCGGGTTTTTTGACGATATTATTTCGCTTTCGCATTTAGTGTTTTCCGCGCTGTCAAGTATTTCTTCCGCTTCTTTTCTGTTTTGCATAAGGTAGGTTTCGCTCAGGATTAGTTTTCCTGCGGCTCCGGTGTTTATTGCTTCAAGAACTTTTTCGTATCCGTATTCTGCTTTTCCTTTTGAGAGCGCAAGCAAAAATTCTTCTATTGTTTTTGATTCTTTTGATAGTTGGAGTTGTTTTTCTATTCCGCTCAGCTTGCCTTGTGATATTAGCTCCCTAAAACCCGCGTCTCCTGTCGACGACGCTGTTTCTGTCATTATTTGGGCAAATCCCTTTATTTTTTTGTCATCAATGAACTTTTTGAGGTTGTCTTTTGTAAATCCGGGTCCTGCCAAGAGTATTTTTTTTGGTTCGAGCGCTTTTATTTTTTCAAATATCTGATCAAAGTAGTCGCTTTTTTCAGTTTCGAATCTTTTGCCTTTTCGTTTTTCTTTTATAAGCGCTTTTTTGTTTATTGAGAACTGGTTGATGAATGCGAGTTCAGCTTCTTCGTCGTCAAGGAGCACGACAAGCATTTTGGCGCTTGCGCTTTCGTTCTCGGCTTTTTTGAGCCTGTCTATCTGCCATTGTTTTATTTGGGGTTTTTTTATTTTGAATTTTTCGCCGATTCTTATCTCAAGGCTCTGGTGGCTTTTTAGCTGGATGAATTCTTCAGGGTGTCCTCCGGTTATTGTTCCGTTAATTTTGAGGTTTTCGCTGTATTCAGTGAAGTGCGCGTCTTCGATGTTTAGTTCCACAAATATCTTTTCGCGGACCGTTTTTTCGCCTTCTTTTGTGGGTTTGATTTTTCTGTCGGTCATGCCGTAGGCTGTGTCGCCCTTGTCGGTAATTTTTTCAAGGTGCCATAAATCGTCCATGTTTTCAGGCATGCATATTATTTCGCCTGTTTTTTTGTCGATTTTTATGATTTTCATATTTATTTCTTGCCGGGATATTGTTTTAAATTCATTTTAACTCTGGTTAGTTCATGCCTGTTAAAAAATTGCCCTTATCGGCCGAGTCAAAGAAGGTTGGTATTTGTGAGGCGGTTATTGAAACGAGTGAGGGTGTTCTTCTTTTGAAGCGGAGCCGGGCTAATGACTTGTATGTGAATAAGTGGCAGCTTCCTGGCGGAAAGTCCGAAGATGGGGAGACTCCGCTTGACACGATTAGGCGCGAGATTCTTGAAGAGACTGGTTGTGTTTGTTCTTCAATTAAGCTTCTCAAACAGGTTAATTTCTCATCTGTGTTTCGCGGCAGGCGTAGCAAGGTGTTTTTGAGCGTTTTTTCGTGCAGTATTGACGGAAAGCTTGTTCTTGGTTCGGATCATTCGGAGATTG
>CAZJAE010000052.1:514-3075 GCA_964544205.1 uncultured archaeon | reverse complement strand
GAGATTGCGTTTATTCCAAAGCGGGACATTTCTCCTTCTTCTCTTGCTCCTGTCTCAAGAAAAGCCCTTTTTGGCTGATTGATTATTTGTTTTAGCAGTAGTATCTTCCTTCTTGTTTTTGTTCTCTGTCAAGAACCGAGTCGTGCTTGTTTATTCTCGGTCTTTTTGAGTCTTTGTCTCTTCGCACTGTGATGTCTAAGTATTTTAGGAGCAGGTTCATTCCTTGTTCAACATCAAATGGTCCTTCAGCGGTTCCGTTTTTAGCGCTTTCTCCGCTGAACACCATGATTTTGTCGCTTAAATAATCTACAAATGTGAGGTCGTGGTCTATCACAAGAGCTGAGCAGTCAGTAATATCTATATGGTTTTTGATTGCTTTGCCTACCGCTATTCTTTGTTCAACGTCAAGGTATGCGCTTGGCTCGTCAAGCAGGTATAAATCGGCTTTTTTGCTTAAGCAGATTGCGATTGATACTCTTTGGAGTTCTCCTCCTGAAAGGTGTTTTGCTTTTTTTTCGAGGAGTTCTTCTAGTTCAAGCGGGCGCAGAACGCTTTGCCTTATTTCAGGAATTACTCCCGGTTCAAATAGTTCAGTGACTGTTTTCTCTCCTGTGTATGATATGTATTGGGGTTTGTAAGATATTTTTACTTTGTTCTCGATTGTGGAATTGTCGGGAGTTAGTTCTCCTGCAAGTATTTTCATGAATGTTGTTTTTCCTATTCCGTTTGGTCCTACTATTCCTATTATTTCATTTCTTTTTACAGTGTTTGCATTCACA
Source organism: uncultured archaeon (assembly GCA_964544205.1). GTDB lineage: Archaea > Iainarchaeota > Iainarchaeia > Iainarchaeales > JAAZKV01 > JAAZKV01. Next base: position 2,296 of record CAZJAE010000052.1, on the reverse strand, counting down.
GTTAGGTTGAAGGTTCCAAGTTTTTTGTTGATTTCTGGCCAGTCTATTATGGTGTCTTTTCTCTCTTTTTTTTCTTTTCTTTGGTGCGAGAAGAAGTCTATTTCGTAGTCCCTGAATCTGTAATTTTCATCTTTTGAGTATCCGTCAAGGTATATGTTTATTCCTTCGCGCGTGGTTTTTACCTGCGAGCTGAATCCATAAACACGGGGTTTTCCGTACATTAGGTTAACATAATCTGACAGGTAGTCTAAGAGCACTAAGTCGTGTTCTACTACTATTACTGCTGCTTTTTCAGCGATTCCTCTTATGAAGCGCGCCGCTCTTAGTCTTTCGCGGATGTCTAAGAATGAGCTTGGCTCGTCGAAGAAGTAAACGTCCGCTTCTTTTAGTCCTGTTGCGGCGATTGCTACTTTTTGAAACTCTCCGCCGGATAGTTTTGAAGCGTCTCTGTCTAGTATTCCTTCGATGTTGAGCATTTTTGCTGCTTCTATTGCTTTTTCTGCCCCGCTTATTTTTGCGAGGAGTTCTATTACAGTCCCTTGGGGTTTTATTGTTTCAATATTTTGTGGTTTTATTGCTATTCTCATTCCTTTTCCGTATACTTGTTTGAAAAAGTTCTGGGCTTCTTTTCCCCTGTAGTATTCTATTACTTTGTCTTTGCTTCCTTCTTTCTGCCCGAAGTTTGGTATTATCGCTCCTGATAGTATTTTTGTGATTGTTGTTTTTCCTATTCCGTTTCTTCCCACAAGCCCCAGCACTGCTTTTTCTTTTGGTATTGGGAGTCCGTGGAGTCGGAACTGGTTTTTCCCGAATGAGTGTATTGGTTCGTCAAGGTTGAATGCGATGTTTACTATGCTTATTGCTTTGAACGGGCACCTGTTTTGGCATATTTCGCATCCTATGCAGAGTTCTTCTGAGATTATTGGTTTTTGGAGCGGTTCGTGGTCTATGCATTTTTTGCCGGTTCGATTCACTGGGCAGACTTTTTCGCACAGGTAGTTTCCGCAGTTGTCATAGTTGCATGATTCGTATTCAATAACCGCGATTCTTTTCTTTGAGTTCATAAAAACTATTCCAAGGAAAAGGAATAAAAAGCTCTGCCGAAGGTATTGTAAGTAGGTTACTGCGCAGTGCGCATCCGCCCGCGAGCCGGCGTGACGGCTCAGGAAAAGGAATAAAAAGCTCCTCAATCAGCCGGTTTGTCTTTTTAGAAGGGTTTGTATTTCCTGTTCGCTTAGGGCTCTATTCCATATTATTACTTCGTCAATCATTCCGTTAAAGTCTCTTGTGGAGCTGTCTGGACTGTATCCTATGCTGAGGTTGTAGTCGTTCATTAGTATTGCGTTGCTTTTGCTGCTTGTTGACTTTGCGCCGTTTATGTATGTTGTAAATACTTGGGTTGCTGTGTTGTATGTCACTGCGAGGTGAACCCATTGTCCGGTTAGCGGAGTGGCCCAGTTCCGTGTTTCGCTTGCTCCCCCCATGTCAAACACAATCCTGTCGTCTTTTGTCTGGGTTATTGAAGCGCCGTGTGTTCCGCTGGCGTTTCTGTAAAAGTCAATTATGGGCGCTTTTATTGGGTTTGCTGTGTTGTTCATTTTCGCCCACACGGATATTGTCGCGCTTGTCCCTATTGTTCCGGGACCAAATGGGGTTTGTATGAATATTGTTTTTGTTTTGTCAAATGAGTATGCTCCGTTCGGGTTAGAGTTTCTGTCTGTTGCCGGTATTGCTGTTATTATGCTTGCGTGTTTTTCTCTTCCGCTGTAATCAGCTCCGTCG
>CAZJAE010000052.1:0-504 GCA_964544205.1 uncultured archaeon | reverse complement strand
AGGTGCCAAAGCCCGACTACTCCAAAAAATAGTGGGTCTGTTGTTTTTAGTTCTCTGTACTTGTTTGTGAGTCCGACAAACACTTTTTGGCTTGTTCTTAGATTCACCTGGTTTTTGCTTCCAGCCATGGTTCCTATGAAGCAGTTTATGTCAAATTTGAATGTGTTAAAGTCGGAGTCCGGCGTAGTGAAGTTGAGTTTTGTGCATTTTACTCCGCCGCTTTTGTTCATCCTGTCTATGAGCGTGTTTGCGTTTGAATCAATGCAGTTTTGTATTTGGGCGATTGTCATTTCTTTGTTGCAGTCTTCCGCCGCGTGGTTTAGCACTAGTTCAAAGTGTGCTGTTTGTTGTTTCGCTTCTAATACTATTTCTTTGTATGAGTATGAGTTTATTGTCGCCGTGTTGAGAGTCATTAACAGCGCGGCTGCGGCTATTATTGCGAATGCTATTATTATTCCGCCGAATCCCTTCATTTAAATCCCCTGCATATGTTTCTGTCTTCAA
>CAZJAE010000051.1:1153-6233 GCA_964544205.1 uncultured archaeon | reverse complement strand
CTTCGGCTATTACAAGCGGCTGAAGCACAATGAATCCTGGTTCGGACAGCACAGCCATTCCGACTCCAAAACCCATCATTCCCCCCCAAACAAGCATGAATCCAATTATATAGATTTTTGCGAACCCTTTTACTGCAAAAAGCCCAATGCTCATGAAGAGCGCAAACATCCCTATGATGAAAGTTGCCATTAAAAGAAGAATTCCGTTTTCTCCGGCGGCTATAAAACCAAGCGCCAGAACCCCGATTATCAGGAGCGCTGCAAGAATCGCAAATTTATTTCTGCCTTCAAAGTTGAAGTATTTGTTTTTGTTTTCTTTTATCCCGAGTTCTTTTTCAACCCATTTGCCCCACTCTTCAAGGAGTGATGTGGATTTGGCGCGCCTGTGCGCTGTGAATTCGCTTAGTTTTATTGGTTCATTTTCGCCTTTATAGAAAAGCTTTGCAACTAGTTCTTCTTCAGGAGTTGAAAGCGCATCTTTGCCTTTTGTTCTTGTTAGAATAAAATCATCGCTTTTGAATATCATGCCTGATGTGGTTTTGTCTATTTTTATGTGACCGCGTCTAACTAAGTCTATAATTGAAGCTATTAGTCCGTTTTGAGTCACACTCATATTGATTAGGTAGTCCACAAAGTAGGGCTTGTCGCTGTGTGGAATGTCGCGCATAAAAAGAACTTTTCTCACTACCGGTTCTACTCCGTGTTTTTTGTACAGGTAAATAAATGCAAATATGAGAATTATTACGCAGATAACCGGAACAATCCATAAAATTAGTGCAAGTTCTTCGTTTGCTTTTTCCCGCGCGGCAAATATCTCTTCGTCTCTTTTTACCGCGTCTATTCCGCTTCCGTTTTTTTGGATTGCCGTTTCTCCGCTGAGAACTTCTTTATTGAATAATATTCGCGCTTCAAGGAATGTGTTTGAAGGAATGTTTCTCGCATTTATTTCAACTGCTTCCCCGTTCCAAGTGTAATCCGCGTCAAGTTTTGGGTGAATCCATATCTGGCTTCCCTGCGCAAGGAATTTTGGAAACGTCAGTGTAGCGTGAAATGACTTTACGCCAGCGTCCCAATTTTCCCCCCAAAGCTTCCAGTAAAATTCATAAGAATCAGAATACGAATTTATCGCCCCTTTTAGAGTGTATTGGAGAATAAATGTTTTTTTCTCATATGAGGCGGAGTAGTGCCATGTCGCCCTGACTCCGCTCGACGTGTTTTCTATTTCTGTTTGGAGCAAAACAAGCCCATTTTGCGTTTCTTCATAGACCAAAAAGTTTTCTATATATTGTCCGTTTTGAAGCTCAATATCCCTATACGCATAAGTAAATGCTCCGTCAAAATCAAACACAAGCTTTTCGCTTACTTGGGCGCTTGCGTCCGGCAAAAAATTGTACGTTATGTCGGCAGTGTCAAAGGAAAAGCTTTTTGAGAACGCGAAGGAAGCTAAAATAAGCAGGAAAAAGACAGCTATGATTCTTTTTTGCATGTTTTCGCCTTTAGTATCCAGTGAAGTTTATTTCGCTTTTTATCATTTTTCTAAAAAAATCAAGGTCCGGCTCGAGTACTTTCCAAGTGTCAAATACTTTGTTTGCCCCTTCCCATATCGTGAACCATGCTGCGGGTTCTATTAGAACAAGAACTATGTTGTTTAGTATGTTGTGGGACTCATTCGGGTAGATGAATACCGCGGCTATTATGGATAGGGCTAGTCCGACGCCTACCATTGTTGCGCCTCTTCCCCTCACTGCATCAACTTCTTTTTTTGTGATTTCGTAGTGTTTTCTGAAGTATTCATGAAGTCTTTTTCTTACTTTTGCTTCCGCTTCAACATTTTTTTTCTCCACAGGTATTAGAAGGTTTAGTTCTATTACTCCGGATTTGTTTTCTCTTGTGGCTCTTTTTATTTCCGTGAGAAAGTCCACTGAGAGTGATCTTTGGGCGTATGAGCGCGGGTCAAAATCGGAGAATATGGAGTCGTAGGATTCAAGTATTATGCTTATTTCTGACATTTGGAGGAGTTTTTGCCTTTCAGCCCATTCTTCAGCTTCTTTTGCAATCTTCTTTGATGCCTCGCTTATCTCTGCCATGCTCTTATTTAGGCGTTTATTATTTTTAAGCTTTCCTTAAAAAAATATTATGTCCAACAAAGTGGGCATAATTGAATGGTTTATGAAGCATTCATTTTGTCTTTGCGTTCATTTTGCACATATTGTGTTCTCTGACAAGCAAAATATCTCTTTTTACGCATTGAATTTTTTCTCTTGTGTGTTTAAAGGCTGTTTTGAACTCGTTGACCGCGTTTGTCTGATCGAATGGCTTGCAGGAATACACGTCCGCAGTGTAAAACCCGTCGTGCGGAAAGGTGTGTATGCTTATGTGGCTTTCCGCGATGAATACCATCCCTGTTATTCCTCCCCTGTCCCAGGTTTCTCCCCCTTTGTATTCTATTACAACTGGAGGGTGTATTTTTTTCATGCCAAGTTTTGCTGGAAGGTTTGAGAGAAAGTTTGTGATGAATTCTTTGTCGGCAAGGATTTTTGGACTAGCGCCGAAGCAGTCAAGCATTAAGTGGCTCCCGTCAAGCAGTATCTTTTCTTTTGAAGGCATTTTCTCGATTCCTTATAGGCTTGTAATATGTAGATTTATCTGCTTAAAAGATTTTTGGATTAGTGAGGGTTAAAGCTTGCCGGGAGGCAATAATCAGATTTTAAAGCCCTTATGATAAGATACATTATTGCCTTTGTTGGCGGATGGATGGTGGGAAGATGAAGAAGTTATGCGCAAGGTGCGGGATTATTTTCGAAGCTAGTGACTCGTCAAGCAAGTTCTGCTCTACTAAGTGCGAGAAGATGATGAAGGAGTCTTCGCTAGGATATGTGAAAAAGGCGCACAATACTCAAAGAACTGTATATGCTCCTGAATTGTAGCTGTCAGAGTCTTCGTCTTTCAGCGGGCTTTTGGCCCGGCTTTGCAAGATTTAGAAGTTTTTTAGTCTTCAAAGTACGCGGTAAATATTTTTTCAATTTCTTCTATTGATTTGCTCAGCCCGAATCGGTTTCGCAGGATTGACGCGCCGATTAGTCCTTTGCTTAGTCCGATAAAGTACGGTCTGACGTCGTTTACGCCGAGATTGTATTCTTTTGCGAGTTCTAAGAAACGCTGTCCTTCTCTTTTCACATCGCTTTGTTTTTTTTGAGTTATTTCTTTTCCTTCAAGGGCTTCGTTTGCTTGTTTGAAAAAGAACGCATTTCCTATTGCTGCGCGTCCAACCATTTCAAAGTCGCAGTTTGTCTTTGTTTTCATTTCCATGACGTCAGCGGGTTTTTTTATATCCCCATTCCCGATTATTGGCAGGTCAATTTTTTCTTTTAGGTTTTTTATTTTCTGCCAGTCGGCTTCTCCGGTGTATCCTTGGGTTCCAAACCTTGGGTGCAGGGTTATTGCGCTTGCGCCGTTTGTTTTGGCTTCCTGCGCCGCGGACATAAATGTTTCTTCTTTGAGTCCGAGCCTCATTTTTATTGTCACTGGTTTTTCTGTGCTTTTCGTCATTGAGTTGATTATTTGTCCTATTAGTTTTGGGTCGTTCATCAGCGAACAGCCGTATTTTCCTTTCATTGCTTTTGGCACTGAACAACCGCAATTTAAGTCGTATCCTGCAAAGTTTGACTCAAATTTTTTCTCCACTATTGTTATTGCTTTTTCAAAATCCTGAGGGTTTGAGCCGAAGAGCTGTAAAAACACCGGTTTTTCTGCTTCTCCTGCAGCAAGCATTTTTTCTGTGCGTTTGCTTTTCATTGTAAGCGCTTTTGATGAAATGAGTTCTGTGTATACAAGCGCAGCGCCGTATTCTTTTGCAAGTATCCTAAATGCTACGTTTGTGTAGTCCGCCATCGGAGCGAGGAATACTTCTCCTTTTAGTTTGAGTTCTCCTATTTTTTTCAACAAAACCGCCTTTTTTCTTATCTTGGTAAGAATGTCACTTTAACGATTGTATTTTATTTGCTTTCTTTACGAATATTATCAAATGGATCACAAATGCGGCGTTTGTGGAGTCAGTGTTGAGGGTAATGCCGGCAATTTTTTGTATAAAATGCTTATTCAGCTTCAGCACAGGGGGCAGCTTTCTGCAGGGATCACTACTTTTCATCCCGAAGAGCCGCAAAGGCTTAGGACTTTTAGGCGTCTTGGGAATGTGAACACTGCTTTTCATTCAGAGGATAAGGAAAAGTTTCTTGAATTATTATCCGCGCATTCTTCTGGGAGCGGAATCGGGCATGTGCGTTATGCGACAAGCGGTCCTGATGATGTTAGTTATGCCCAGCCTTTTGAGAGAACGCATGGTAACAAGAATAAATGGTTTTCTTTTTGTTTTAACGGCAATATTTCTAACTATTCAGAGCTTAGGGATCGGCTCGAGAGGGATAATTATCACCTTGTCAGGGACACGGATACTGAAGTCATCATGCATTTGTTCTCTAAAGCGATTAAGGAGTCGGGCTCGTATAAGGAGATTTTTTCAATGGTTTCCGCTAGTCTTGACGGCGCGTATAATATTGCTTTTATTGACGCTAACGGGACTCTTGTTGCTGCAAGGGATCCTCTTGGTTTTCATCCTTTGTGTTATTCGGTGAGGGGAAGTGATTTGGCTTTTGCAAGCGAGAGTGTCGCGCTTGAATCAATTGGTTTTACCAATATTAAGGATCTTGCTCCGGGAGAGATGCTTGTTAAGGAAAATGGAAAAGTCAGGATTGAACGTTTTGCCCCTGTTCAAAAGAAGGCGCATTGTTTTTTTGAGTGGGTGTATTTTGCTAATCCTGCGTCTGTTATTGACGGGACTCTTGTGTATAAGGCGCGTCATTCGCTTGGTGTCGAGCTTGCGCGTATTGAGACGGAAAAAGTTTCTTCTGACTGCATAGTAGTTCCTGTGCCTGATTCCAGCCGTCCTGCGGGCGAGGGTTTTGCCGAAGGTTTGCATCTTCCGTGCGTTGAGGGTTTAATCAGGAACAGGTATGTCGGTCGGACTTTTATTGAGTCTAAGGACAGGGCGCAGAAGGTCAGGGACAAGTTTACTGTTATTAGG
>CAZJAE010000051.1:0-1143 GCA_964544205.1 uncultured archaeon | reverse complement strand
TACCGTGATACGTCAGGTTGTTGAGGGGAAAAGGGTTTTTTTGGTTGATGACAGCATCGTGCGCGGAACTACTATGAAGAGCATGATTGATTTTATCAGGGTTAATGGAAAGCCCAAGGAGATTCATGTGAGGGTTTCTTGTCCCCCTGTTAAGTGGCCTTGTTTTTACGGGATTGACATGAGCACCAGAAAAGAGCTTGTTGCGGCAATTGACGGAGAGCCTGATTCAAAAATTGTTGAAAGTGTTAGAAGAGAGATTGGCGCGGATTCTTTGATTTATCAGACTCATGAGGGGCTTGTTAGAAGCATTAATCTGCCAAAAGCTTCTTTGTGCATGGCTTGTATTGACGGCGCGTATCCTACCAAGATGGGTGAACAATTGAGGCTTTTTAATACTGAAGGCAGGGCTTGTTGCGGCGGGACCGGCTCAAAGTAAAAAGTTCGCCATGTTTGCGTCTAGAATCGTTATCAGTATTTGAATTAGTCTGGTTTTTTACGCCAGTGTTACTGCGTCTACAGCTATTGCCCCGTCTTCGGTTACCATCACAGGGTTTAGTTCTATTTCTCTTATCTGGGGATATGTTTGAGATAACAGCGCGAGTGATTTTATTAGTTTTTTCAGCGATTCAATATCGTATTTCTTTTTTGTTCTTGCGCCGTACAGGACTTTTGTGCCTTTCACTTCTTCAAGCATTTCGTCTATGTCCGAATCGTTTATCGGGGCGAGTTTTTGAGAGAAGTCTTTTGTGACTTCTACAAATATTCCTCCAAGTCCGTATGTTACTGCTTTTCCAAAGTCGGTGGTTATTGCTGAAACGAGGACTTCTTGTCCTTTTATCATTTCTTGTATTGCATAGCGCGCTTCTATTCCAAGTTGTTTTGATTTTTCGTGCATTAAGTGTATTTCGTGTTCCAGCTCTTCTTTTGTGTGTATTGATGTTTTTATGAGTCCTTGGTCTGTTTTGTGGGCGAACCCTGTTGCTGTTTTTAGGACTATTGGGAAGTTTATTTTGTGGTTTTCAAGTTCGTTTGCGTGTGTGAAGAATATTGTTTTTGGCGTGTTTATGCCGAATTCGTGGAGTAGTTTGAAGGACTCTTCCATTGAGAGCTGCTTTTTTGAGCGGATCAGTTTTTCAAACTCTT
>CAZJAE010000050.1:0-6318 GCA_964544205.1 uncultured archaeon | reverse complement strand
TCATTCTTAGTGCCCGTCTCAAAAGAATCCTCGACAGAATTCTTTGAGTTAATATTCGCCCCAAACGGGCCTTTTTGGAGCGCTTATAAAGAACTTGGAATGGGAGAACTGCCAATCGGCAGGGATTACGTGCTTGAAATCCAAAAACAATTATACTTCTGCAAAAACCTTGAAGACAAGTACCTCTACTCGGAAGGAATGAAGAACAAATACAGTATTGTGAATGGAAAGCTTCAAAGAAAAAAACCAGTGAATCTTGACAACATTATAAGACTCATAAGCGCTCCTATTGACAAAATCTCCACCACCAAAACAACCATGGTGAACGCTTTTAGAGTGAATGAAATATTTTCAGAGTTTGAAAAAGAACTCGAAGAATCCGAAAACGCAGTCAAGACTGCAATGAATAAACCGCTCGGCGAAAAAGAAGCCGCTGAGTATTTGACAAAAGCTGTTAATGTAATGAAATACTCATTCATCGCATCAATAGCAGAGCCGCTGAAACTCAAACCCAACCCGCAAATAATGCTGATAATTGCAAAAACAAACTCGTTCATTGAAAAAATCAATTCAGGCAAGGCCAGCGCTGAAGAAAAGGTCTTCTTTGGAGAAAATGTTTACGACATATCCGCTCCGAGAAACGAGGACACTAAAACCGCCCCGCAGATAATCGCCCCAAAAGAGAACTGGTTCGTTTTAAGAGAAGCCGCTAAATTTGCCTGCGCAAGATACTTATACGCAGAGAGAAAAGCATACCAAAACATCGCAGTAAAGAATGCAATTGGGGAAGAAATATTCTTTCTAAAAACAAAAGAACTCGCTCCTTCATTTTACAGCGACCTCGCAGTGAAAGAACAAGTTGATTACAGAAAACTCGGCTCAACAGCGCTTGCAAGAAAAAAAGAATTCGAATCAGCGGAAAAAATGCTTCCAAAGAGAATAATTTATGCGTCAAAGTGGAGATTTGACGAGACTGGCGAAGAACAACCCAGCACAAATGATGCAAAAACGCTTCACACAGAATTCAGCGGAATCACCGCAGGCGCCGGCACAACCGCAAGCGGAGAAGCAAAGTGGGTTAAGGGAAAAGAAGACTTATTAAAAGATTTTTCAGGAAAAATAATCATCACAAACTACTTCTCTCCCGACCTCGTAAAGGCATACAATGGGGTTCTTGGCGTAGTGAGCAGCGTTGGAGGAACCCTCTCCCACCCGGCAATAATCGCGAGAGAAAAACAAATCCCGTGCATTCTCCAAGCAGACAATTTAGAACTCATAAAAGAAGGCGCAAGAATAGAAATCAACGGCAAAAATGGAAAAATCAAACTGCTTGATTAAAAAAATACTCTTTTTTATCTGCTCTCTACAGGATAACCAAGAATAAAGCTGGTAGGCGTGCTGTATCTTGAAGAATTATCATTAAACACAACGCGTACTCTCCAATAATAATTCTTATTCATTGACAAAGTGTTTTTTGGAACAAAAACCCTGTACCACCTCTCGCCAGCGAGGAGATTCTCTTCAGCCGCCAATGCATCAACATCGTCCTTGAATACAATATTGTTAAAATCCCTGTCGGAAGAGACCTCCACCATGTAATAATTGGCGTCGTTAGTAGCCCTCCACCCCAAAGACTCGGGAGGCTTAAACAACCTAATCCCGTCCTGCGGAATTAACTGCAAGTAAAAAACTTCATTCTCCGGGTTTGGAGAATAACACCCAAAAGTGGCGAAGAGCAAAATAGCCAGCGCGCCAAGCAAAACCCACTTAATCATAATCCCTAATACGTAGATTAAACGGATATTTAAGCGTATTTGGGCAAGAAAAGAATTCCCCTAGTCAAGCAGGGCTTTACCACGGGCACGAAACAATACCGCACGCAAACGCTACCAAATATTTTAACGATAAGAAAAACAATGCAATAATAGTGTAAAGAACAAAACTCATCACAGCAAGCTCTCTTTCCCTAATCTTTGCAACCGCAGAAACAAGAACAGTGCCAATATTGTTTGGAAGCGGAGCCGCGATAAGAATTCCCGCAAGCGCAAAAGAAATGTAAGGAATTACCAGCGCGCCTATTTTGTGGTTCAGCGCCTTATCCATCCTCTTCATGTACCTGTGGTTCTCAACTTTCTTCAACTTTAAATGCAAATGCGACTTGATGAACCTAAAAATCAGCAAATCAACAATCACAGCACCAAGACCCGCGCAAACACCCGCCACTAAAATATTATCCGGACTTGAGGTAACAAAAAACCCTGCCGCAAATGGAGAAAACAACCCGAGCGAGAACAATGCGCCAGAAATAAAAGAGAAAAAGTACTTCCACACGCCAAGCTGTTCAATAAAAAAAACAAGCCCCTGATTCCAAAACAAAACAGTCGCCACGATTATGAACAAAACCCAGATTGAGAGCTTAGGATACTTTAAATGAAAGAACAGTTTGTCGTAATCCATGCAATAAAATAGGATTACAAAGTTTAAAACACTTTGTTGAATCTAATGCCCGCGCTTGATTTCTCTTCCGCGCTGGCCTTCTTTTCAGGCTTTGAATCCTTCGGCTTCTTGGCTTCGTAAACAAACACGCCTATGGTTGATAAAATATTTGATATTAGAATAACCAAAAACACTATTGCTGACATCTCGCCGAACTTGTCAAGGTTAAGCGCAACAATAACAGGAAAAGACATTAAACCCGCCGCGGCAAGTCCCCTTGCGCTCATAAAAACAACCAGCAGTTCGTCTTTGACAAACATCTTATTCACCAGCATTATGAGTCTTGAACCAAGCAGTCTTGCAAACAACACAATGCCCACAATCGCAAAAGAAATACCGACTACAAGCAAATCATTCAAATACTCCGGTTTGAATAACAATCCAAGGTAAACAAAAAAGAAAGTCCTTACAAGAAAAGACACTTCCATTTGAAAAGACTTAATCTCCGGACTAATCTTTCTTGGAGTGAGTTTAAGCATCAAAGTCAAATCAACGCTGTTTCCAAGAACAATACCAAACACGAGAGCCGCAATCGCTCCGCTCGCTCCAAAATATTCCACAATTCCGTAAAGCAATAAAAGAACCGCAAGCGTGAGCAAATACTCATAAGGCTTCTTTTCAAAATACTTCAAAAACCCGATCCACACAAGCCCAAACAATGCGCCCAAAATAGCGGCAATGCTGAACGCGGAGAGAATTGAAGACCCTATTCCGGAAAGCGTCACTCCACCCCCAGAACCCGCGGCAATCAATCCAAGAACGCCCGCAACCGCAAGAGCGGCTACAACGCACAAAGCATCAGTAAGGGCAGATTCAAGCCCGAGAAGAGTTTTAACTTCATTCTTTGCAGAAGTGCTGTTTACTAAAGGAATTACTACCGCAGAACACGTCCCGCCGATAACCGCCCCGATAAGCAAGCCTTCAAGGAAATTGCCCATCAAAAAATACCACAAAGATGCCACAAGACCAAGACTTGCCAAAAATACTATGATGGTGAAAACAAAGACGCCTGGAAGCGATTTAAGCGTGTCAAAAAAGTTTAACTGCATGCCGCCCTCAAAAAGAACAATCATCAAGGCAAAGCTCGCAAAAAAAGGCAAAAACCCTGTGAGGGAAGAAATCTCCCCAGCTCCAAAAACACCAAACACCGGACCCAAAACGAGACCGATAAGCATTAACACAAGAATCTCAGAAACCTTAGTTTTCTTAAAAAAAACAAGCCCAAAATAACCAATGCAAATAATTGCCGCGACAATAAGAAAGGCAATATTAACACTAATCATGAAAAAAATAGACTCTTAATCAATATAAACGTTGGCTTTTCGTCCAGAGCTGCGCATTACACTAAAAGGAAAACAAGAATCCCGATGGAATTAAACACAAAACTAATCACTCCAATCTGCCACTCCTTAATCCTTGTAACCCCCGCAAGAATAGTAATCCCCGCCTCGTCAGGCAACGGGGAAGCTATTAGAAACCCCGCAAACGCAAGCGCCAAGTAACTCTTAATCTTCTTCCCAATAGTGTGATTAATCAGTTCCGAAAACTCTTTGAACAAGTGCTCCTTTTTCAAAGCGTCAAACTCGTCCTGAAAAGAAAACCTAATAATCCTAAAAATCAGCAAGTCGCTAATCAACGCGCCCGCCCCGCCGATTAAAGCCGTAGCATAAATATTTGAAGGCGCGAGGTTGACAAAAAAACCAATCGCAAAAGGAGTAGTAAAGCCAAAAGAAAACATCAAACCCCCAATGAAAGCCCCGATATAACTAAAATCGCCAAGCGACTTTACAAAACCATCCACGCTTGGAATGCTGAACAAATAATACGCTGCGAAAACAAGCACGACAAAAAGCGAAAGCTTCCAGTACTTAAACCTTGTAAGCAAATTCTTTTTAAAAAAAGGCAAAAACTTCCTTGCCTTATGACGATAATGCGTCTTGTGTTCCTCTGAATGCATAAACCACAATACCTCAAAGAATTATATAAACCCCAAGCCCACCGGCAAAAAGCTTCAAAATTCATTTAAAACACCAAAAACCTGCGTTAATCATGATACTTGAAAAACTCCAAAAACTCGGCATGGCTGCATCCTTTGACTCCTGCGGAGGAACAAAAGAAAAGAGCTTCCGCGAATACGGAATACCCCACGAATATCAAAACTTTATTCACAACTGCACCCAGACAAGCGAAAATACTTTTGCCGGGCAAATTAAGAACACAGGATTTAAACACAGAGCTGACCCCCGCAAGAACTTATACGAGAAAAGCACAGTTAGTTCGCTTGAAAAAGAAGAAATGAAAAAACAAATGCCTTCCCAAATGCAAAGCAGATTAGGAAAATGCCTGCTAATGAAAGTCTTGGCGGATAATACATGCGTTCATGACTGCAAATACTGCGTCAATACTACCTGCAAAGAGAAACTAGCCCTTGAACCAAAAGAACTCGCGGACTCATTTCTATATTTACACAACAAAGGATTTGTCACAGGATTATTTCTTAGCAGCGCTGTGCACAAAAGCCCTGAAGAAAGCACGGAGAGAATGATTGCAGGAATGCGAATGATACGCGACAGAGGATATAGAGGATACATTCACGCAAAAGTGCTTCCTGAAACTCCTGATTATTTAGTTCGAGAACTTGCATTATACGCTAATAGGTTATCAGTAAATCTTGAAAGCGCAACCACCCAAGGAATGGAAGAACTTACCTCCACCAAGAACTACCAAAACGGGATAATCAAAAAAGTCCGCACGCTTGATTCATTACAGCGCGAAAGCGACAGGCAGAACCCAAAAACATTCGGATGGTTCTGCGATTCAGAAGACACAGCAAATGGAGAAGATTTTAGATTAAAGTCATTCACAACCCAAATCATTTTAGGAGCAAATGAAGAAAATGATTTAGATGTCCTAAACAGAATGGACAATCTTTACGCCGAAACCAAACTTTACAGGACATATTTTTCCGCATTCACTCCTGTTGAAGGCACCTGCTTGTCTTCAAAAACTCCTGAAAATAAAACACGCGAACACAGATTGTACGAAACTGATTGGCTCATGAGAATATACGGATTTGACAAGAAATTAATTACGTCAGGACTTGATGAACACAATTTTTTACCCACCGCGCAGGACGTAAAGCAAAGCATCGCAATAGCAAACAAACACATCTTCCCGCTTGACTTGAACTCATCTACACGCGAAGAACTGCTTCTTGTTCCCGGATTTGGGCCAAAAACAGTGGACAAGATAATACAAGTCCGAGAAGAGAAGCGAATAAAGGAATTATCTGATTTGATGGATTACGGCGTTCGCGTAGGAAAAGCAAAGACTTATTTGAACATTGAAGGAAAGCAGACAAACCTATACAGCTACTAACCCCCCTGCAATAAATCCAATTACTCAAAAAGCTCTTTGTTAAGGTATAAATACCACTAAAACAGAACTTACTTATGCGAAGGACAAGAACAAACGGGCAAAGAGAACTCAAAATGGTTTTGAAGAGAAAAAGCCCCTCATTCATGGTAGCGCTTTCAAAAAGAAATGCAAGTGCAGAACTGGCAAAGTTCTTTGAAGAATACAGAAAAGGACAATTGAGATTGCCCCCTGCTGAATGGTTCTTTGCGTTAGAACAAGCAAAACGAGACGAGTACAGATACGCTTCAACAGCAGTTCATAACAGGTACGATGGAATCGGGTTTAACATGAGGAAATTAAGGGACGTTAACCCAGCAGCTCACGCAATGCTTGAGTTTGCTCTTTCAAGCATCCGTTCTCCAAAACAAGTTTCCCGAGCGCACAATGAAAGGCTTGCAATTATCA
>CAZJAE010000049.1:0-6562 GCA_964544205.1 uncultured archaeon | reverse complement strand
TTTAAACGCATTGGAGAGGATATGAAAAGGGGCGCAAGTTTTGAGAAAGCACTTGAAGGATTGAATAACAGGATTGGGACGCTTAACGCGAGGAGAATGAGCGCAGGTTTTTCAAATCTTCAAAAGCACGGATTTAAGGACTCCACAGCTATAAAAAAACTTGCTGAAGAGATGCTTTTGAGGCAAAGAATTGAGACAAAAGAATTTTCAGGAAAAATGGTTCTCTTTGCCCTTGTTTTCATCGCAGTGTCGGCAATTGTTCCTGCGATGTTCATGAGTTTTGTTCTCATAGGCTCTTTTTTTATGAGTATCAAGTTCTCGCCGCTTGATGTTCTGTTAATCGGGTGCGTTGGTTTTCCGCTGATTGATGCGGCGCTGTTAATGATGATTGAAGCAAAGACTCCGGTTTTTCTTAAATCATGAGAGTATGCGAAGAATGAATGGAGGAATCATGATTGGACGCAGCAGTTGTTTTTGAGGATTTATTTAAAGAAATTTTCAGCAAGAAGAGCATCGGCAATTTTGAGGACAAGCTTTTTCTCAACAAGTCTTATTTGAAGAATTTCAGAGTCTTTTTGAAGTATTGCGTGGTTGAGGGAAGCGCATTCATGGTTATTGCAATGATTATTTACTGGCAGTTTTTCGGCCAGAGAGTAGAGTTTTTGGTTATTGTCGGAGCAATGGGTTTTTTTGCGCCTTTTGGTGTTAACTATGTTCTTGAGGACATAATTTTTGAGAGGAATAAGCGAAAAAAAGAGGAAATGCTTGGCGATTTGCTTCTTGAGGCAAGTGTTTTTTGCGATGACGCTTCAATGGCTAAGACTATTGAGATTATTTCAATCCATGATTTTGGCATTCTGGGAGAGGATTTTAAAAGAGCACATGGTGAAATAAAGAACGGAGCGGGTGTGGAAGAGGCTCTTGAGCGAATAATGAAGCTGAATAAGAGCGCGGCTTATTCAAGAGTTATTGGCTTGTTTCTTCACGGATACCGTACAGGGGCAAAGATTTCTTTAATGTTTAAGGAAAGCGCGGAAGATTTGCTTAACTCAAAAGCAATTATTAAGGAGAGGCAGGCGACTATGCTCATAACTAAATATACTCTTCTATTATCGGCAGGAATTATTGTCCCTGCGGTTCTTGGCTCAATTATCGGGCTTGTGAGCGGGTTTTCAAGCGCCGGAATTGGTGGGATTGAGCTTGGGTTGAGCAGGGAAAAGAGGGACGCAATTTTTTCAGCAGCTATTAGCGCGGTTTCTGTTTATGTTTTTGAGTACAGCGTGTTAAGCTCTATTTTTCTGGCGCAACAGGAGGGGAATAAAAAGAATTTTTGGATTTTTGCGTCGATTCTTGTTCCACTATCAATGGCGGTTTTTGCCGTTGCCCAAAGCCTCTCTTAAGGGGGAAGGTTTATTAATAATAAAAGTAATTCTTTGTCAAGGTGTGTTTATGGCAGAGAAGGAAAAACCGGAAAATAAGCTGATTAGAATCGTTGAGACGAAGAATGTTTTGATGAAGGGTTTTACTTTCATTGAGGGTTTTCCTGATCTTGGACTTGCGGGAACTATCGGCGCAAGGTATCTTGTTGAAAAGCTCAAGTTTGAACAGGTAGGTTATATTGAGTCAAAGCATTTTATGCCCATGATTAGGATTCAAAACGGGCTCCCTGTCCACCCGGTAAGGATTTATGTTAATAAAAAGTACAAAGTGGCTGTCGGGCTGGCTGAGCAGATTATTGACAACACTATTGCTTCTGCTACCGCTGAAGAGCTTGTTGCCTGGTTTAAGAAAAAAGGAATTTCAAGAGTTATTTCCACTTCGGGAGTGAGGATTCCTGACGGGAAACCTGTTTATGCTTTTGCGAGCAATGAGTCGTCAAAGAAGATTATTCACAAGAATAATATTCCTTTGATTGATAACGGCATTACTTCAGGAGTAACTGCTCTTTTAATGCTCGGGCTTAAGGATAATGACATTGAAGCGTTTTGCGTCTTGGGAAATGCAAAGAATAACGCTGATTATAATGCTGCCGCGGAGGTTGTGAAGATAATCTGCGCGCTGACTAAGATGAGCATTGATGTTAAGCCTTTGCTTGACGAGGCTAAGACGCTTGAAGAGTCTTTGATTAAGCACTTAAAGACGATTGAGGAAACAAAAGAAGTAAAGCCGGAATCTACCCCTATGTACACTTAAACTTCTGCTCAAATTATTCAAACGCTGCGTTTAAGGCGCGGCGTGAGAAATATTTTCTTAATTCATCTAACTGACTAAACAGAACGTTTTGGTTTTTTGTTTTTCATCGCTTTCTTTTGGTTTTGATTCTTCCCTGCGTAGTCATGAATGAGATTAGCAAGAACAGCATTATGAATACTATTAGTCCTGCCGCTGTTTCCGGAAGTGAAGGGAGGTTGAAGCTTGAGTC
The DNA here is from genome assembly GCA_964544205.1 of uncultured archaeon. Lineage (GTDB taxonomy): Archaea > Iainarchaeota > Iainarchaeia > Iainarchaeales > JAAZKV01 > JAAZKV01. The sequence goes on along the minus strand of CAZJAE010000049.1, from coordinate 4,140 downwards.
TTTTCCCTGCCCTATATTGAAAGTCATTTTGTTTTCAGGAGTGCCTGTAACGTTTCCGTTCTTGTCAGGCTCAAACCATGCTCCGTTGTCTTTGTAAGCCTGGTTCAGAGGGATTTGGAGTCCGTTTTCAGGATACCATTGCCCTGTGTTAGGGTCGTACCAGAACGAGCCTTTTGGTCCCTGGGCGGAGATTAGTGTTTCTGGAACTCCCCCGTTGTAGGATACTTTTGGAACTCCGTTCTCTGCGTCAAACTTTAAGGATTGTTCTTTTCCGTCAGCTGTTTTGAATTTTATTGTACCGTCGGCGTCCTGTCTTATAGGCCCGATTATTTCCTGGTCGGTGATTATTTTTCCAGTGTCTTTATCCCTTACTCTAAAGTAATTCTTGCAGTCACCGCTGTTTCCGTCCCTCTTTGAGTAGAACTCGTATATTCTCTTGTCTGTTGTGAATTGAGTAAATGGGCCTAAGTGATCCATTGAAGTGTTGAAGTTTTTCACTTTCTGCGCGCCGAGTTCGTCGTTTGCGAATGGAACCGCTTCAAGGTCAATTGCAGGAGTATCGCAGTCTGTTGAAGGGTCTTTTATTGTTGTTGGAGTAGCTTTGAGGTCTTTTACGTCCTTGCTTGTAAGTATAGCATCTTTGTGCTGGCGTATCCAAATCACAAGCTCGTTTGTTGATTGCTTTAGGACGATTGTTCCGTTTGCAAAGTTCATTCCTATGAATTTTCCTGAATCAAGCGACGCATTGCCATCGGCAAGTCTTGAGTCCCAGTAGCCGTTTATTATGAATTTTGATGTCGGGCTTCCTTGTGCTCTTTCTGAAGTGCCTTCAAGGAAAATCTTTGAGTCTCTTGCGAAAATTGAGCCGTATTTCTCAGTGCTTATTGCCTGGAGGTTTCCCATTACTTGTGTTATTTCGCTTCCGCTGTATGTTATTCCTGTCTGATCCTTCACTGCTTTTTGGAAGCAGTCAAGAACATCTGCATTAAGGATTTTTACTTCTCCGTAAGAATTCATTTCAAACACGGTTCCTTCTGTCATTGGAGCCGCGATTCTATTGAGCGTCATTGGAACTACTTCAGCAGGGATTCTGTTGTCCTGCGTGATTAGTCTTGTGTGATCCGCGCTTTCAGGGCCTATAACTGTTTTTCCGTTTACTTTCAGGGTGCCTGCCGCAAAGTCAAGCTCTACGCTCTTGTTTCCGTCGCCTATTGTCATTCCGCCGTTTGTTCTGTATCCTGAAGGCATTAGTGTTTCTTTGAACCAAATGTAGAACACGTCTTTTCCTGCAAGTGTTCCGCTTGAAGGAGGAAGCATTTCTATTGTTGCTTGGAGTATGTTTGTCTGTTTTGCTTTTTCAGCGAAGTCCTTGAATTGAGTGCTTAGGCTGTCCATTGATTTTTCAACAGGGTTTGTCGGAGTCTTTGTTGCAGTTGTTTTTTGAGTTGTCTGGGCTTCTTTTACAAACTCGTCAAGTTTTGTGCTCATGTCGGAGAGAGCGCCTGTAACGTTTTCGTTTGAGAGCATTTCTTTTGTCTTGTTCTTGCTTGCATCTTTTGCCGGAGGAGCGTAGAAGTGAGTGTAGTATCCTTCAACATCGTCAACGCAGTCTTGGAGTTCTCTTCCAAAGTACATTTGCTGAACAAGGCTCGCTATTAGTCCAGGACCGAATCCGAAGAAGTATCCTGCATTTTCTGCAAGCGCCAGCACTCCTCCAGCGCCTGTTCCTGCCCACCCAAGTCCTAATTTTCTTAGCTTCTGGTCGCATGTTTCGCCGCTTGTTCTTGCTCTTGCCAGGTCAATTGTTCCGCCTTCAATGTCAGAGCTTTTTCCAGCAAGGTTTGAGTGGTGAGTGTAGGACACTATTAGGCTTCCTTCTTTTGCTTTCTCTTCAGGAGTTTTTGCTTCAAGCAGGAATGCCTGCATGGATATTCCTGAATTGAACCCGTTTAGGAGGAAGTAATTGTTTTTGAAGTTTAGGTTTCCTGTGCATCCCGCGCATGACTCGTTGTGCGAGTAGAACGCAAGGTCTCCTACTGTGTCTCTTGTCGCACTTCCTTCAAAGAATCCTCCGCTGACTTTGGAGATTCCGTCTTTTAGGAAAGTGTTTGTCTCTGCCGCGAGGTTAAGCGCTTGTGTCCAAACGAATGCAACGCTGTTGAATGCTCTTTTGAACATGTCTCCCTGGTCGGAGCCTTCGTTTGCGTAAAAGTCAATGAATGAGTCTTTGTATATCTGGTCAGATGCCTGTGATACTGTGAGTGTTGTCCAGGTGTCTGGAAGCATGAATGCTGAGAATTGTTCCTGTCCGAATCCTTTCTTTGCGTTCCAGTACATTACAGGAAGAACTGTTCCTTTGTATACTCCAACTACGGGGTCTTTGTAGTATTTTTTTATCATTTCGCCTTCTTTTGCGAATTGTTCGTCAAGAGGGCTGTAAAAGCTTCTTGGAGTGAAGTCGTTTTGCAGGAGTGCGTTGTGCAAGTCATCCATGTTTCTTACTGCAGTATTTGGTCTTCCAGTCACTCTTGAGTGAGTAATTCTGTTTGCAAAGTCTTCAGGAGTCATCGGCGTTGCTTCAACGTAGGATGATTTGAATATTGAAACGTGCCCTGGGAGCAGAGGGTTGCTTGCAATTATGTCAACTGAAGCGTCGTTTAGCGGCAGGAGTCTTCCGTCTGGAAGTTTTACGCTGTAAGTTCCAGAACCGGATTTTGATAAGTGGAATTTTAAGTCCTGCAGTCCAACGTTTTGGGCTATTGCTGTTCCTTCTTCGCTTATTTTGAATAATTTCAGGCTCCCGTCGGCGTTTGCGGCGAATGTTTTTGCATCAGTGCTGTTTGCCCAATTTGCCCAGCTCCCGTTGTCGCTGAAGTTTGTGAGCGCGCTTTTGAAGTTGAATGAACCGCTTGTTGAAACGTCAATGAATCCCTGTCCGTCAGACCATGCTCCTGCGGGTCCGTTTCTTTTCAAAGCATATCCGCCAAGAGAGAGCAAATCCTCGTTTTTTGCGAGCCATGCGGGAGAGTCTAAGAATACTGTATCATCCCAGTCGTTGAATACTCTTGCAACGTCCTGTCCCCAAGAAACTTTTGCGTTCTTTTCAGCAAGTGCTCTTGCAGCGGGGTCGGCTATTAGGCTTGCCGCTGATGTCTGGGCGTCAAAAGCAGCTTTTGCGGCAGTCATTGCTTCGGAGTTTGCTATAGTGTATGAGCGTAAGTGTTCCACCGCTTCGAAGAATTTTTTCCTCTGTTCTGCGTCAAGTTTCCAAATTGGAGAGTCTTTTGCAACAAGTTTGTCTATTTCTCCGCCTGCTCCGGAGCTGAATAATTTTCCACCAATTGTCAGGTTTTCAAATATTTTTCCAAAACCTTCTTCTTTAATGAGAGCATTGTATCTTGCAAATCTTTTCTTTGAATATATTTCGCTTGGAGTAACTGTTCTTTTTGTTTTCATTACCTGGTTCCACGGTCCCTGAAGCGCTCCGTCTCCGAAAGATTTTGCTCCTTTTGTGAAGAGTTTGTATCCTTTGTGCAAAAGCGTCGGACCGATGTTAAAAACAACCATGTCGGTAGTCATCCATGAATTGAAGTACTTGTCAAAAGCTGAGTAAGTGCTTATCACGCAGGAACTGTTGTTGCATGTAGTAGCGTTTCTTGCGTTGTACTGCTGGGTCAGTATGGAGTTTTTGAGCTGTTCGCCGGTTCCAAAAGAGCCTGTCATAAAGTCGCTTGAATTAATGTCAAGGTAGTTTCCGCGCATAGTGTTGTAATCTTCTTTTGTAAGGGCGCTTTCAGCAAGGTTTTTCCCTGTGCTTGCAAGCGAACTAAAGGCATTTTTCATGTCTGAAACAAATCCCACCCCGCTTGTTCTTACTTCAAGTCCTGAACCGTTTATTTTGCACAATGCCTGGTCTTGTGTTGGATAATCGCATCTTCCTACTCTTAGAGTGTCGTCAAGTATTAACCCTATTCCGAATGGTCCTGTTATTCTCGTGCCGTCAAAGAATGCGAATCTGTTTGCAGGAGCAGCGATGCTTGGAAGATCAACTTTTACTGCTTCTTTTCCTGAAATGTCTTTTCCAATAGCGCTCATGTCGCCAAGGTCAGTAACTCCGCCTTTATTGGAGTCGTTTGAATC
>CAZJAE010000048.1:0-6581 GCA_964544205.1 uncultured archaeon | reverse complement strand
AGTGCTTTCAGGCGCTATGCTTGGAGCGCCTATTATAAAGAGCCCTGCTATTACTGCGAGTATCAGAACCGAGCCCAGCGTCACTACTGCCAGCCCTGACTGCGCTTTTTCAGATTTTTTTAACATTAAATCATCCCCTGAATTGTGATATATTAGGCGGTTTGAAAATAAAAAAGGGTTTGTTTTTGCTGTGGTTCGCGCCGAAACAACGAAAAATTGATTTTTTTGGATTTTTTTGCTGGGAAAAAAGCTAAAACCTATATTTAAAAATTAGAGTTTGAAAAAATCAGTCAAGAGAGTGTTTTTTTGATGAAGGCTGGGGAAGTTGTGAGGCTTGAAAAGGTTTCAAAGCTTTACGGGATTGGAGAGTTTGAGATTACTGCTCTTGATTCGGTTGACATGATTATTTGCAATAACGAGTATGTTTCGATAATGGGTCCAAGCGGTTCGGGAAAGACTACTCTTCTTGATATAATGACTACTATGATGAAGCCAACTAAGGGAGAGGTTTTTATTGAAGGCGTTCCGACTACGCAATTGAGCAATTCAGAACTCGCTTCTTTTAGGGGAAAAAAGATAGGGTTTATTTTCCAGACGTTTAATCTTCTCCCAAAGCTTACCGCTCTTGAGAATATAATGACTCCGCTTTGGATTAACGGTGTTCCAAGAAAGGATAGGGAGCCAAGAGCCAAGCATTTGCTTGAAGAGGTTGGTCTTGGCGACAGGCTGTATAATCGGCCTAATCAGCTTTCCGGCGGGCAGAGGCAGAGGGTTGCGATTGCAAGAGCACTTGCGATGAATCCAAGTATTATTGTTGCTGACGAGCCTACTGGGAATCTTGACTCAAAGTCGGGGCTTCTTGTAATGGATTTGCTAAAAAAACTCCACAAGGAAGAGAAGAGGACTGTTATTGTTGTTACGCATGATGAGAGCATCGGCAAGCAGGCTGAGAGGCGCATTATGCTTAAGGATGGGAAGATTGTTTCAGGGCATGAAAAGAAAGTGTGCCAGTTGAGGGATTAGGATTAATTTTTGAAGAAGTGTTTTGAACGGGTTGTTGTTTTTATGGTAATTGATTTGGATACTGTGGAGGTTTCGGCTAAGAACCTTAGGCGCGCAGGAATTAGGACTTTTTTGACGCTCATTGGAGTAATTATTGGAATTGCTGCTATTGTGAGTCTGCTTTCCATCGGACAGGGTTTGAGCGTTGCGGTTGAACAGCAGTTTGAACAGCTTGGTTCGAACACTATTTTTGTAATTCCTGGAAGCGCTTCTGTAGGAAGCGGGAATTCAAGTTATGGACTTAGACCACAGATTAGCGACGCTGACATAAGCAGAATTGAGTCCACAAGGGGCGTTGAGAGCGCTATTCCGATTTATGCGCGGAGCGCAGTGATGGAGTTTAACAATCAGAGGATTAATGTTTCAATTAACGCTGTTGAGGCGAAGAAGGCGGACTTGTTCCAGAATACTGGTTTTATGGATGTTGAAGAGGGAACAATGATTGCTAAGAATGATTCAAGCGGAATACTTATTGGTAACAGCGTTGCGTATGATACTTTTGACAGGGATCTTTCTATAAGAAAAAAGGTTCTCCTTAACGGCGTTGAGTTTGATGTTAGGGGAATTTTAAAGAAGCAGAATTCAAGCTTTGGCGGGGGTCCCAGCACTGGAAGCACTATTTACATGTCGCTTGACGCTTTTAACAGGCTTGACCCTGCTTCAACAATTTCCCCTTCAATTGTTTTTGTAAAAACTTACACTAAAGAGGATGTTACTGACGCTGCCGAGAAGATAAAAAAGGATCTTGAGAGAAAGTACGGCGAGAAGAGTTTTACTGTTTATTCTTCTGACCAGATTCTTGAGCAGATTAATCAGATACTCAGCTTGATTACTATTTTCCTTGCGGGTGTCGGCGGAATTTCGCTGATAGTTGGCGGAATCGGAATAATGAATGCGATGATTACTTCTGTGATGGAGAGAACCAAGGAAATTGGAGTAATGAAGGCGCTTGGAGCTTCTAATAACAAGATTTTGACTATTTTCGTTCTTGAAGCGGGTTTTATCGGCGGAATTGGGGGAATTGTGGGAATTATTGTCGGTTATGCCCTTGCCAGCGTGATTGCGGTAGTGGGAACAGCTACTGGTTTTAACCTTGTGGCTTACTTCGGAATGGAAATCACGATTGGGGCCTTTATTTTCTCAATGCTTGTTGGAATGGTTTCAGGAATAATCCCTGCTATCAGGGCTGCCCAGCTTGACCCGGTAAATGCTTTAAGATACGAATAATTAGCGTTCAAATTAACTCAAACAAATTAACTTATTAACCGGACTAATTTATATGCCTTTTTAAGCTTTTTGGGGCAGAATTATCCTAATAAAAATGGGGAAATTCGCTGACTATTCGGCGAATAGGGGGAATTATTATGAATTCAAGGCTTGTGCTACTTATAGGGGTGATTTTGGCTGTTTCTGCATTTGCTTTCGCTTTGCCGACAAGTGTTTTAACTACAACGCCATCAGAACCAAACGCTTTTGGATGGTTTAATCCAATGGTAACGGTTTCAATTAACGCGGCTGATACTGACAGCGCAATTGAAGTCATCAAATACACTTTTGATTTGAACAAAAAAAGAACTCCATCACCTGACCTTAACTGGACAGGAGATATGAACTTTTTCCACGGAGTAAGGACATTTAGATACCAGGCAATCAGCATGGATGGAAACATCGAGCCTGAAAAAAGGTACACTGTTCAGGTTGACAGCATGGTTCCTGAAGCATTAGGCTTCTCGCTTGACGCGACTCAAGGAACTACTTACAACCCTGCAACAAAAACTTTTGATATAAATTATGGAATTGCAAGGCTTAGAATAATTTCGGGCGACAATACTTCAGGACTCGCAACTTGCGAACTGAATTTTGACTACAATGCATTAGATCCGGCAGTCGGATGGGATGCGCCTACAACAGACGTTACTTTGGTAACTCCTCACGTGCATTACTACGACACTAACGGAATTAAGGTAATTGCAATCAAGTGCACTGATAAAGCAAATAACACAAGCGCGCCTTCAACATCCCCATACATATTCAACGTCATTAACGCGCATGACTCGACCCCCCCGGTTTCAACACTAATAATAGACACTAACTCAACAAGCTCTGGAAAATGGTATAATGACAACGTAATCGCAACAATCACTGCAAGCGATCCTGAAAGCGGAATCTCTGCTGTTAAGTACTGCATTGATAAGAGCGATACTTGCACGCCAAACATAGCTTATTCAGCGCCGATTCTATTCAGCGCTGAAGGAATGAAGTATCTAAGATATAATTCAACTAACGGGCAGGCAATGGATGAAAATGTAAACAGCAAAATGATTTCCATTGATAAAACTGCTCCAGTAATGGTTGATGCAATGTACTATTTAGGAGGTTTCACTAACTTCGCGACTAGAACTATTGACTTCAATTACGGACAAATAATGGCTTCAATTAACGCTCCAACTGACGCATTGTCAGGAGTAACTACATGCCAGTTCAACTTTGATTACAACGCAGCAAATCCGGCAGCTGGATGGAACACGCCAATTGCAGCGCAGGGAGTAACTCTTCCTTACTTTGCGACAGGAGTATTCACTACTCTTGGAACAAAAGTAGTTGCAGTGAAGTGCGTTGATGATGCGAATAATTACTCAAGAGTAATTACATCAACTCCTCCGTTCACAATCAGAACAAACGGGTTCTACACAATAAACAGCATGACTATAACTCCAAACCCGATAATGCTTGATAGAAATGTTGTTGTTGAGCTAAATGTAACCGACAATAACGGAACTAAAAGCATTGAAATTGAATTCACTAAGGGAAGCTTTAGTAAAAAGCTGACTGCGGTGGAAGTATCTGACGGAATATTCAGAGTTGTTGCAACTCCCGATATTAACTGGCCGGCAGGACCAATGTCAGTTGTAGCAAAAATAACTGATATTGCTAATGGAGTAAGATACAAACAGATAGACACTAACACTATTGATGTGTATACTCTGAACATGACTCTAAACCCAAGCACAGTTACTGTGGGAAGCGATGTTACAGTAAGCGGATACGTTACTTCAAACACTGGAAGAGCTAATCCGACAGGAACAATAACAATCACAAGTGGGCTTGGAACTGTAAGCACTGCGACTGATTCAAACGGAGTGCTGAGCTTGACATTCAACGCAGGGACAGTTGGAACATTCACGCTGACAGCCGACTTCACAGGCGGAGGAACTACTGCTACAAATACAGCAATACTAACTGTTAATGCAGCTACTCCAAGCGGACCGACTGGCGGAGGCGGAGGAGGAAGTTATATTCCTCCGACAGACACAAACAGACCTGCGGACACTAACGTTCCGGTTGTTGTGCCAGTTGACACAAATACAAACACTCCCGATTTGAATGCGCCGTTAAACGACGTTAATGTGAACAACGTTATACCGCCGTTTGACTTAAACGCTTTGACTCCGGGCGAGTCTGACACGAATATGCTCGCAAGCGATTCAAACGCATTGACTGCAGCGGCTCCAACAACAGGATTGTTTGGTTTCCTTGGAAATACAAGCGGGGCTACTCCTGCAAGCTGGGCGCTTCCATTGCTGATAATCCTATTGGCATTGATGCTCGTAATGCTTTGGGTTAGAACTCAAAACGGAAAACCTGAACAAGTAGTTGCGGGAAAGAAGTGGATAAGGAAGTAATGAATAATAAGGGAATTTAACAAAATAGTCCATGCCGATAAAGGCATGGATTATCCTATTTTTAGTATTGGTTTTAGTATTTAGAAGTTTTTAGAATTAGCATCTGTTTCTAGCGCGTGTTCAAATTATTTTATTTTGAAGCTGTCGCTGCGGCTGTTATTTCATACTCTCCTGTGAATTCGTTTCGCATTTTTTTTGTGCCCGACACGAATATTTTTCTTTTAAAGACAGGCGCGTCAAGAACGAATGATTCGTACTCTCCTCCCTCTCCGGCAACATTAATCCCGTATTTTTCTTCAAGTTTAACTAATTCGCTCACCGCTTCGGAGTTAATTTCTCTTCCCAGCCATTCTTCGTTCAACCCAAGCGCGGCTATTTTTGTAATAATTGCCTTAAACCCGTGGCTTGCAAGGTTTGAGAGGTAAACCCCCTGATTCATGTGCCACAATGGAGCAAATGCCCTTATCCCGATGTCCTCGCATAGTTGTTCGATTCTTTCCCTCTGATAGTTTGAAAAAAGCGCTCCGGAGCAGACGCCTTCTATTTTGTATTTGAGAACCGCTCTTTTAACCGCTTTTTTTAAGTCAAGGATTTCTTTTTCCTTCTCTCCGCTTGTTTTAACTACAATCAGCGGGATTCCCATTGATTTTGCCTGCAGGGAAGCGAGTTCTACTGTAGGAGTGTGGAACATAAACGAGTCCTTGTTCTGCGAGTCAATTGTTATTAGGCACTTTATCGGGTAGCCTTGTTTTTGCATTAAATAAATAGCGTAAATAGAGTCTTTTCCGGTGGATAAGAGCGCAGCTATTGGAATATTTTTTGAAACAGTTTTTGTTACAAGCTTTCCTTCCGCTACGGATTTTAAGTACTCGGCTTTTGATTTGAACCCGTTGCTTTTTGCGAGCGCTTCAATTGCTTTGTCAAAATTGCTCCCGTACTGCGCCGCTTTTTTTGGCATGAGCGCTATTTTCTCGCTGAGTCCAAGCGATAAGGCAATCTCCCTGATTGCTTTTTTGTTTACGCCTGTTTTTTTGTCCAATTTGAGTTCAGGAGGCATTGCAAGCGCTTGTTCAATGACTTCTTTGTCCAAAAAAGGCACTCTAAGTTCGAGCCTGTGATTCATGCAAACGATGTCCTGGTAGTACAAATCGTTTTCATAGAGTTTTATGAAGTAGCTATAAGAGTCCTTGTTAATGTCTGTTGAGTTCCTGAATCTGTTATACCCTGCGAATAGTTCGTCGGCTCCGAGTCCTGAAAACACTACTTTTGCTTTTGATTTTGCAGCTTCTCTTGCCGCAAAGTAAAGCGTTGAAGCTACCCCCACTCTTATGGGGTCGACTGATTCAATTAATGATATTATTTGAGGGAGTTCGTTTTCGAACTTTAATAGAGTTATTTTTGCGGTTGTTAGTTTTATTCCAAGTTCTTTTGCCGCGCTGACTGCGGAGGCGTAGTCTTTTGGCTCAAATAGTTTGTGTTCTTCATCAACCACTCCTGCAAAAAACGCTTCAATGTTTGTCAGGTGGGATAGTATTTTTGCCAAAACCGCCGAGTCAAGTCCGCCTGATAGGAGAACGGCTGATTTTACCTCCGGAACTCTTTTCTCCACCGCGCCCACAAGCGCTTTTTTTAATTCAAGCAAGGAGTCTTTTTTCTTTTTTGTGATTATTTTTCTTGGAATGAATGAAAGCTTGTTGTTTTTTGAGTCAAAGCAGAGGATTTTTCTCGGATTTAGGTGCGTTGCGCCGTTTATTCCGACAAATTCAAGAGCTTTTTTTTCTGAAGCAAACGCGAACTGCCCTTTTTTCTTGTCATAGTAATAAACTAATGGTTTTA
>CAZJAE010000047.1:0-6770 GCA_964544205.1 uncultured archaeon | reverse complement strand
GGATAATAGAAAACAGCCAAGAATTGTTTATAAATTTACCCTAAACGCCTTAACAAAGCAGCTTTCAACGATAAGCAGTCTGAAGAACGTTAAGCTGGTTTGCCTTAAAATAAGCATCAAAAATCTTGTTAGCGTCAAGAGCAACCCTCACTTCAGTCGCCTTATAATCAACATATTCATCCAAATAAGCAGCCATGTAAGGAATTGCCCTGTTAACAAACCCTGTTGATAACCCGTCCATCTCTTTTGAAGCAGAAGGAATATTCGCTGGATTAATTGAAAAAGACTTTGACTTCTCAAGCTCGGCGTTAATAAAATCCATAACCACCGTGTTTGAATCAAGCGAGGACAACAAATCCCCAACCGGAACACTTGAATCAAAATTATTGTCAAGAAGATACTTTGAATTTGAAATAAGAGCTATTGAGAAAGCAATAACACTTGCCTCCTGCGCCATTACGAGCCCAAACCTTTTCTCGGAATCACCAGAACCGTTGATTGACGAAAGCTTTGATTCAAAAAAACTCACATCATCAAGCCCTATCTCCGCAGTCCTATTCTGCGAAAAACCAAGCGCGCTTGCAACTTCAACAGTCTTCTGCGAAGAAATAGCCGCTCTTGAAGAAGAGAACTTCTCAACAGCCTGTTGCTGGGAAAAAGACTCTGAAACAAAAGGATTTTCCATCAAAGGCGCTTTAAATGAAAACGAACCCGACAGCATCAAAAACAAAACAATTACCCCTATAATTATCACAATCAAAGGAATTACAATCCTTACAATTGAACGCTTAGGTTTCTGGTCCGGAGAAGCGAAATTTAATTTCGGCGAAGGAGAAGAAACACTCTGTCCAACATTTTGGGATTCATTTTTGTTTGGTTCCTGAACCTGCGCTCCAGAAACAGGCGCAGAACTGCCGGCAGAAGGAAAAGGATCAGGCTGAGAAGAAGCCCCCGGCTGGGAAGAATTCTGACTCGTCGACTTCAAGTACTCTTCCTTCCAATTTGAAGAACTGCCGGAAGATGCTGAAGAACTATCCTGCTCGCCGCCCAAAACAACCACCAAACTAACTACAAAATTAATCCAACAAGAGTATGCTTTACTTCTTTAATAAATCTTTTGGAGGGTTTGACAATAGATAAATCCGCGCCTGCTTTTTGAACTGTTCAATGTACTGCGGAGCGAATTGAGCCCCCGCCGCAGGAATGTGCCCGCCACCCCTGCTGTTTGGAATTCCATTCACTGCGAACTTTGCAAGCTCGCCGCAATTAACCCTAAAATCCTGCCTCCTGATTGAACACTTAATAGTATCCCCAGGTTGTTCGTAAACGACAAGAACCTTATCAGGATTTTCCATTGAAATAACCGTGCTAAGCTTTGCAGAAAAACGATTATCGCACTTAAAAAAACAAATATTAGTGTCCTCAAAGCACTCCGCGTCAGTCTTGAAAACTTCTTTTAGAATCTTGATTCTTGCGTCAAACAATTTCTTTAACGCCACGTAATCAGATTTCAATAAATCCCTCGGACTCTTAGCAGCAATCAAAAAATCCGAAAGCGCGTTAATCTTCTCGCTATACTGCGAAGTAATGCAAGTCACAATCTCTTCAAGCTCGACAAGTTTTTTTGAAGAAAGCTTATACTTTGACTTAACCCCTTCAATAAGACTTGGCCACTGGCTGTCAGCAACGTCACCGATAAGTCCGATTGCGCAAATCCAGTCCCTCCCGCCGAACAAATCAAAAACCATTTTTGAGACAGGGTACTTTGAAGGCGAAACTTCAGAAAAACTCCCGGGTTTTACAACAATGCTCCTAAACGCGTTCCCCTTAACAACTTCCCTCTGGTGATGGTCAATCGAAATAAAAGGACCGACAGAGTTTCCAAGATCAGCGACAATCTGAGAAACAAAAACATCGCTCAAATCAAGAAAAATTGTTTTCTCCGGATTGAAATCAACAAAAGACTGCTTAGGATAAGAAAGCTGCCCTAAGTAATGATCGTAAAAGAAAATCCTCGAATCAACCTTCCTTGAGTCAAGGAAAAGCTTCAACTGAACAGCAGAAGTAACGCCGTCAGCGTCATTATCAGAAATAATCGCAATCTTCTTCTTGGGCGCAAGATCCAAAAACTCGCTAATCTTCTTAGCTGTGCTTAAAAGCAAATCGCTGCCGCTCGGCTGCCAAAGCCCAGAAGCTGGAGAAACAACAGCTTGTTTTCTTCCTTTTGAAACCGACTTAGAGGATTTTTTAGCCATAAAAACCAATAGATTAATGCCTAATGCGGTTTATTAACCAAACGCTGCGAAAAGCCAAAAACTATCAGCGGAGGCATAAGAATTTAAACCGGATAATCAGAAGTGTTAATGGTGATAGAAAATGGGATATGAGCACACAAACTCAAAAGGAAACAAGTATTATCTGCACTCAAGGGGAAAATTATTCTTCTTTTCAAAAGACCCGAAGGATTCAATTGACCTTCCAAGCGGATACAAGGTAGTTGAAAACCAGACAACGGGCCTTCCGATGATTAAAAAAGAATAAAAACCAAGCCAGACTAAATTATTAGTGATAACAATGATTAGGGGCCCTTCACAGATAACTGCTGAGAAGAGAGCCCTTCTTTTTGACCCGAACGCCACCGTAACCGGAAGGCTCAAAAGACTCGCAAGAATACCAAAACTAGCCCAAATAAAGGACAAGCAGTCAAAACAACGCGGAATAAATACTAAAATACTAAAGCAAGCAACTGCAAAAATAATCCGCGTTGAAAGAATGCTCAAAAATAAAGGCGCTCCAAAAGAAGAAATCAGAATAAAACAAGCTCTCATGCTTGAAAGAGTGGCGAGCGAATTTGCGGACCACGCAATTGAATCATGCAGGATAAGCTCAATTAAGGAAATTGCCGAAGCCGAAAACATTGACACAAGCGGACTCAAATCCGAAGAAATCGAGAAAAGACTTTGGGAAAAAGTATTTGGGGGATTTGTCTCAAGAGTCTGCTCAAAAGACGGCGCGAGGGGAAAAGAAATACTCCAGACAATCGTAAAGCTAAAACGCTTCCTCACCGTTCCAAGAAGAGTGCACCTTGAAAGGGAAAAACACTGGAAAGCAATAAGCAAGATAACAAAAAAATTAATAGAAAAAGGAACAGACCCATCAGAAAACCTCACTCACGAAGTAAGCAGGATAATTAAAAGATTTAGAAACAACACGCACCCTGACTCAAAAGCGCTCCTCCACTACGCGGCGCTTGACACAGTAGTTGCGGCATCAATATACGCCGACCTGCTCTCTGAAAAATCAAAAAAACAGTTAAAGGGACTAAACGAAAAATCAAGCTTTTGGGACTATGCTTACAGCGACGCAATGCAGAAAATATACTCAATAATAAGAAGCGACCCAAAACTCGTGAACGCAATACTGGAATTCAACAAATACGGGCACGAAGCGCCAAACTAAGCCGCGCTTAAAAACCGCCCCTTCGCAGTTCAGACTGATTTTAAAGCCTTTTTGCCTTAAATTTACTAGAAAACGGTGGTTGCATGGGTGTAATTGAAAAAGCTAAAAAAGATAAAGAAAAAGACGAAAAAAGCAAGCTCGAAAAAGAGCTTTTCAGCGACAAAAAAAGCGCATGGGAGCTGATGGGCGAAGAAAAAAAACTCGCATTCAGATTCTGCGACGATTACAAAGAATTCATGGACACCTACAAGACTGAAAGAGAAATAGTTTCATGGGCTGAAAGGCTCGCAAAGAAAAACGGTTACGTTTCAATAGAAGACGCAGGCGCAGGAACAAAAAAGATCTACGCGGTGAACCACAATAAAAACATTGTTCTTCTTGACCTAGGAAGCGGAAAACTCTCAGACGGGCTTAGAATAATCGGAGCACACATAGACTCGCTAAGACTTGACTTAAAGCCAAACCCGGTTTACGAAACCGACCCATTCTTGATGATAAACTTGCACTACTACGGCGGAATAAAGAAATTCCACTGGCTCAATGTGCCTCTTGCAATGCACGGAGTAGTATTCAACAAAAAAGGCGAGAAAGTTAATGTTGAAATCGGGGAAAAAGAAGACGACCCTGTGTTTGTAATAACAGACCTCCTCCCGCACCTTGAAGGAGCTGACGGAAAAGAAAAATCAGCAAAAGACATCATCAGGGGAGAAGACCTTGACGCGATAGGCGCTTCAATACCGATTGAAGACAAAAAAATAAAGGAAAAACTCAAAGCGACTTTCTTAAAAGCGCTCAACGACAAATACAAAATCACCGAAGACGACTTTGTATCGGCAGAAGTATCGCTATACCCGCTTGTAAAAGCACGGGACGTCGGAATTGACGCAGGGCTTGTAGGAGCGCCTGCACACGACGACAGAGTATGCTCATACACGGCAGTAATGGCCGCAATAGAATCAAAGTCAGTGAATCCAAAACTCGTGCTTTTAGTTGATAAGGAAGAAATAGGAAGCGTGGGAAACACTTCAATGGACTCATTTTTCCTTGAAAACCTGATTGACAGAGTTGCAAACATAAGAAAAGAACACATATGCGCAAGAGAAGTCCTCGCAAAGTCAAAAGCTCTTTCAGGCGACGTGACTGCAGGAATTGACCCAAAATTTGCCGACAAGATGGACCCGACAAACATGAACAGACTCGGATACGGAATAGCGGTTGAAAAATACGGCGGAAGCGGAGGAAAATACTACTCAAGCGACGCAAACGCGGAGTACATGTCATGGATGAGGAGAATGCTTGACGAGAACAAAATTCCTTGGCAGCACGGAGAAATAGGAAAAGTAGACCAGGGAGGCGGAGGAACAATAGCATACATCCTCGCAAAATACAATCTTGACATTGTTGACGCAGGACCGGCAGTTCTGGCAATGCACTCGCCTTTTGAGCTTGCGAGCAAGATAGACATATACGGAACGTACAAAGCATACAAAGCGTTCTTTGAATACAAGTAACTTAATCCAAAAAGACAAATTAACCAGGGGACTAAAAAACCCCCAAAATTCATTTTTAATACTTGCTTTAAGGTAATTATTCATGAAACTGTGGAACAAAGTTGATTCTGTAGTGCTGAGAAACTTTCACGATTACTGGGAAGACCCGCTGGTAAACAAATTCCTCGGAGACGAGGCAAGCAAAAGGTTTGAAGGAATACTAATACTAAGAAAAAACAATAAACCAGTATGGCTCTCCCACCCATTCAACTACGAACAGGCAAAAAAACACTTCAAAGACAAGGCAGTGATTGAAACATACCAGTCAATGAAAGACATACAAAAAATCCTGAACAAACACACAAAAAAATATGTCGGGTACAACCCAAAACACCAGACAGTAACGAGTTTTAAGAATCTATCAAAGTTTTTGAAAGGAAAAAAACTGATTGACGTTGAAGAAGAGTTAAGAGAATTAAGGGAAACAAAAACCCCGCAGGAAGTAGCAAATATTGCAAAAGCCGCGAAAGAAACAAGAAAAGTATTGGAGCTTGTAAAAGGATGGCTCAAAAAGGGAATAACCGAACGCGAGCTTGAAGAGAAAATAAAAATGCAGCTTGAAAAGGACGGATTTGACTGCGCGTTCTGCATAGTGGCATTCGGCAAAAACACTGCGCACATCCACCACTCCGCGGATGAAACTAAACTCTCAACAGGACCAATAATGATAGACATGGGGGCAAAGTACAAAGGATACTGCGCGGACCTTACAGAAATGTATTACTTTGGAGAAGAAAAAGAAAAAACCGGCGAGAACAAGGAATACTTCGACTATGCTTGCGCGAAAATAAAAGTACAGGAATGCATGAAAAGAATAGAGAAACTCCTAAAACCCGGAACAAAATCAACTGAGTTGTTTAAGGAAACAAAAACGCTTGGCGAAATACCGCACGCGCTCGGACACGGACTAGGAATTGAAGTGCACGACGTTCCGGCAGGAATCGGCTCAAAAAGCAGTTTTATACTAAAAGAAGGAATGGTGCTCGCAATAGAACCCGCAACTTACAACAAGAATTTTGGAATAAGGCTTGAAAATAATTACTTAATAACAAAAAAAGGTTTCAAAAGACTCGACTCAACTAAATAATGCCAATCAATATTGGAAAATAGATAAAAATAGAATAAAAAAAATGGATTTGGTTAAATGCATTTTCACGACGCTCAGCACGAAATACTTGACGCAATCAAAAACAGGCACATGTGCCTAATAATAGGAGAATGCGAAGTTAGCTATATTGGAAGAGCAAGCTCCACCCTGCCCCGCGGAAAAAGAATGGTAATGATAAAAGCCGACCAGTCAGTATCCATCCACGAAAACAGGCTGATTAGACCGACAAACTACATGATGGACGCAAAAATATCATGCGAAGAGGCGGATAAAAACGGAGAATCAGTGCTGGTATTGATCGCAAAAAAACTCAAGCCAAAAGAAACTATAACAATTGTGTTCAGCGAAGTTACCGCGATTAACAACTACGATCTTCCAGAAACAAGCGATTTAAGGCTTGCGGGCTCTGAAAGAGAATTAAACACCGCCCTCATGGACGATTTGAATTTCCTTGAAGAAGGGCTAAAGCCGATAAACCAGCAGCAGTACTTTCGAAAAGGAATATGCGACATCATAGCGCAGGACGCGAAAGGAAGGCTTGTAGTAATAGAGCTAAAAAGAAGACAGGCGGATTATGCTGCTGTTACACAGTTAAAGAGATACTCTGATGAAGTAAAGAAAATGAAAGGAATAGAAACGCGCGGAATACTCCT
>CAZJAE010000046.1:1397-6778 GCA_964544205.1 uncultured archaeon | reverse complement strand
TACTAGGAGCGTATCCATGCTGACTTGTGCTTTTTCTTCTTTCATGCGCTGGCACCTGCAAGCATTCCTTTGATGAACGTCATTGACAAGTAGTACACCACGAATGCCATTAATAGAAGGATTGGGATATATATAATGCTTTTGTTAAGTTTTCCGTCCCTTATTAGCGACATCATTGCCCCGCTTCCAAGCACTTCTATTATCAGGTAGCTTTGGATTAGGGTAAGTATGAGTCCGTTTGTCGCTGCAGCGGCTGCCATTTCGGTTGCGTTGAGTGTTTGGGATCCTATGTTTGAGAATCCTGCCACAACTGCGTTTATTTCTCCAAAGATTATCGGGGCTATTACTCCGCCTGATGCTATCATGAATAAGAACTGCATTGTGGTGTTTGATTTTCGCTCGTCTTTTAGTCTCTGGTAGTCTCTCACATCGTCTGCGATGTCGTCGAGTATGTCTGCGAGGCTTGCTCCTGTTTTTATTGAGTCAAGCACGATTGTTATTGTTCTTTTTATTATTGTTGAGTCTATTCTTTCCGCAAATCCGCTTAGCGCGCTGTCAAGATTTTCTCCGTCTTCCAGTCTTCTTAGCGCGAGTTGCATTTCTTCAGATAGTCTTCCGTAATCAGCTTCGGCTACTTCTCTTAGCGCGCTTTCGTATGTGTCTCCGGCTTTGAGCGTGTCTGCCATTTGTTTGAGCGCGTCGCTGAAGTTTCGCTCTATTGAGTCGATTATTGATTCTTTTCGCATGTATGGGTATCCGAGTATTAGCACCAGCGCCGATATTGCGAATGCAACTGGCAGCAGAGTTACTTCTCTTATTATTAGAGCGCTTAGTATGAAGCTTACAAATCCTACTACTGCTGTTGCTACGAGGGCTATTGCTATCCATGCTGTCGGAGGGTATTTGATTTTGGAGAATTCCATCCATCCTGCGTACGTGTCGTATAGTTTTGTCAGTTCCATTTAATCACATCTTTGGCTGGGTCACGTATACCATGACGTTCATTCCGATAAATATTATTGGCATTACTACTGCGTAGAATAGTATCATTACTGTCGGATCTAGCGGCACTGCTTTGAATAGTTCTCCCGCTGAGGAGCCTATCGGCGAGTTTCTTATCGCTCCAAGTATCATTATTGCTACGGGGAGCACTATGCAGATGAAGATGAATACTACTGCGAAGAAGTTCATCTGCTGTGAGAATGCGTTTATTCTGTTTTTCAAATCGTCCGAGACTTCTTCCGCGATTTCGCTCATTATTGCTGATAAATTTCCTCCGACTCTCATCGCTCTTAGCATGTGGTTTATTGCGGAGCGGAGCGGTTTGCTTTGTGTTCTTAGCGCGAGGTGTTTTAGCGCCACGCTTGTGTCTGTTCCTTCTTCTATTTCAGTGATTGTTCTTGCGAATTCTTCGCTTAGCACGCCGTAATTGGCTGCGGTTATTGCTTGTATTGTCTTGTATAATCCTATTCCTGCTTTTAGTTCGGTTGCCATGTGTCTTAGGGCGAATGGGAGTTCTACTGAGCACGCGTTTCCTCTTGATATTGCTGTTTGTTTTGGTATCATTAGCATTACAAATGTCGCTCCAATTCCAAGAACTATTGCTGCAACAGGAGGGATTATTGCTCCAAGTGCAATGTTTTGGGTTGTTGCTGCGAGGAGCGCGCCCACAAATAGTCCGACTATGAGTCCTACAAGGGCTCCAACCAGTCCTGCTGCGCTTGCGAGCGCAAGGTATTGGTTTGCGGAGTATGGCATGTTTGCCGAGTATAAGTAGTATCCGATTTCTTCCGTGAACGGGAGTTTTTTGAGCATTTCTTGTAGCGGCTTTAGAACGTTTTTGAGTTTTAAATAAAATGTTCCAAGCTGTGATGCGAGGCTTGAATTGAATGCGTCAAGGTCGTCTTTTGTTTCGATGTCTTCTTTTGCGTAAGTGTCTTCTGCGATGATTCCGCGCAGTTCTTTTAGTCCGCCGGATACTTCTTCAAACTGCATTCCTTCCTTTCGGTACTTTTTCTTCATTGTTTCAAGGATTTGGTCCACTTCTTCGTGGTTTGCGCTTGAATCATAAGTCATTTTTTCCACCGATGTTTCTTTGTATTAAGAAGTCCTTTGCCTTCTCAGATACTTCGTTTAAGTTCCTTATATTCTTTTGCACGAGGGTGTCAAGGAACATTTTTCTTGCCTGTACCTCTGCGAGTATCTTGTCTTTTGATGTTCCTGTAAAGTTTTGTATCATTTTTAGGTATGCGCTGTCTACAAGCGTTCTTTCAAGCGAGTCTTTTGCGGGGTCTCTTTGGTATATTATTTGTGTTTTTGGGGCTCCGTCGAGCGCGCCGTACACTTCTGCGATTTCACTTACTCTTCTTATAGTGCCTTTTTTTCTGTCGTAGTATCTGTGTTCTACTATCATCATGTCTAGTCCCGACATCATGATGCTTGGCACGTTCATCGGCGGGCTTGTGAGTCTGATTAGCGTTTCGTCAGGGCTGTTTGCGTGCACGGTTCCCAAGCATCCGTCGTGTCCTGTGTTCATTGCTGTGAATAGTGTGAATGCTTCTTCATGTCTGATTTCTCCAACAATTATTCTGTCCGGTCTCATTCTCAGCGAGTTTTTTGTGAGTATGTCCATTTTGAGTTCGCCTGTTCCTTCTAGTCCTGGAGGTTTTGATTCGAGTCTTATCCAGTGCTTTATCGGGAGGCTTAGTTCGGCAGTGTCTTCGATTGTTATTACTCTTTCCCTGTCTGGTACAAATGATGCGAGCACGTTTAAGAGTGTTGTTTTTCCGGAGCCTGTTCCTCCTGCGATTAGTATGTTTGCGGGTTTTGTTCCCATTCCTTCTACTGCGAGCCATAGGTGCGCTGCGGCTTCGCTGCTTAAAGTTCCCATTCTTATGAGATCAACTATTGAGTAAGGGTCCTGCCTGAATTTTCTTATTGTTACTGTTCCTCCGCTTATGCTTGCCGGCGGGATTGTTGCGTTTACACGGCTCCCGTCTCCGAGTCTTGCGTCAAGCAGCGGGCTTGATACGTCCACTCTTCTTCCTACTTCTCGCGCGATTTTGTTGATGAGGTCTTCTATTTCCTGTTCGGAGAAGAATTCAATGTTTGTGAGCATCATTTCGTATTCTCTGTGGAAAACGTACACTGGTTTTTTTGGCCCGACTATCATTATTTCTTCAAGAAGATCGTCTTTTATGAGGTCGTCTATTATTCCGTACCCCACCATTTCTCTTACCACTGCTTCAGCGTAGAAGTTTATTTTGCTTTCGGGGATTTTGAGCGTTGTCGTGCTTTTGATTATTTCAATTACTTTTTGCTTGTAGACGATTCTTCTCTCGTCCGCGTTTCTGATTTTGTAAGGCGCAATGCTTATGAGTCTTGTAGTGGCTTCTTTTAGCGTGTTTATCATTTTTCTTTCCACTGCTGTCGGGCGGGTGGTTGGAACGAAGTAGTATGCGAGCGGTTTTCCGGGGATTCTGTATATTTTTACTTTGCCGTAGCTTTTCAGTTCTGTTTTTTGCTGGACGTCAAGTTCTTTTTCTATGCTTGTTTTTTCGCTCGTGTCAGAAATGTCCGGCTCTGCTGTGAGGTTTTTCATTTCTCTTTGTGTTATGCTTTTTGCGAGTTCTTCTTCTCTTTCTTCCGCGGTTTTTTTCTGCGAGTCGGTCTGGCCCTGGTTTTCAGGTTTTAGTATTTCCGGTGCTTTTTGCGCTGTTTCTTTTTCTTCTTTTGCGCCTTGTTTTACTGCGCCGATCAGGTCGTCAAGATAATCAGTTGCCATGCTAAAATTATGATTTTCCCTTATTTAAGCCTTCTTGATTTGAGTTTATTTTTTGTCCGAAAAGCTTTTTTTGGGTGTTTTTTGCTTAGTAGTCTTTTGCGATGTAAACTACTTTGTGCGCTTTTTTGCAGCATATTATGCAGTTTCCGCTCGGGGTTTCTTCTGTGTCTATTCTTGTTCCTCTTACTTTTCCGCCGGTCTCTTTTTCAATTGTTTCTGCGCATTTCTCGCCTTCTTTTTCTGTTGAGCATAGTTCTGCTCGTGCAATTCCTGTTCCTACAATTTTTTTGATTTCGTTAATGTTCTTTACGTCTTTTATGAGTCCTTCGAAACTGTTTTTTGCCTGTTCTTTTAGGTTTTTGCTCAGCTCTTCGCCTTCTTTTTTTACTTCTTTTATCAGTTCTTTTTCAAGAACGGCGGTTTTTTTGCCTGTGTCTCTTCTTGAAAGCATTACTTTTTTCTCAGCGAGGTCTTTTGGGCCTATTTCTATTCTTAACGGAACTCCTTTCATTTCCCAGTAGTAGAATTTTTCCCCAGGTCTTTTGTCGCTTGCGTCAAGCTCTACTCTGTATCCTTCTTCTTCAAGTTTTTGGGCAAGTTCTTTTGCTTTTGCGAGTACTTTTGGCTCTTTTTCGGCAAGAACCGGGATTATTACGATTTGTCTTGGCGCTATTTCGAAAGGGAATCTTAGTCCTTTGTTGTCTCCGTGTGTTAGTATTACTGAAGCGAATATTCTTGATATTGCCGGCCCGTAGCAGGTAGTGTATGGTGTTTTTTCTTTTTCGTCCTGGTCTGTGAATTTTACTCCGAATGCTTTTGCGAAGTGCGGGTTTATCATGTGGGTGCTTGGCTGTTGCACTACTCTTCCCTGCGGGGTTATTGCGTCGGCGCCGAATGTTCTAAGCGCGCCTGCGAATTTGTCCCATACAGGTCTTTCAAATACTATTGTTGGAACGCCGAACACTCCGTAAACTATTCTTTTAGTGGTTTCCATGTCGTCCTGCACGTTTTGAAAAGCTTCTTCTTCTGTCGCGAATGCGCAGTGGGTTTCTATCCAGTGAAATTCTCTGCTTCTAAGAAATGGTCTTGTGGCTTTTGATTCGTATCGGAAAACATTTGCTCTTTGGTATGCTCGAAATGGAAGGTCTTTGTATGAGCGTATCCATAATGCGAACATTGAGTAAAATGCTGTTTCGCTTGTCGGTCTGAGTGCGAGTCTTTCTTCAAGCTTGTCGTTTCCGCCTTTTTCCACCCAGAATACTTCGGGGCTGAATCCTTCTATGTGCTCGGCTTCTTTGTAAAAGTAGTTTTCAGGTATTAGTGTAGGGAACCAGTAGTTTTTGTGTCCTCTTTTTTTCAAATCTTTTTCCATGGCGTCGTACATTAGTTCCATTGCTTCAACTGACCATGGCTGGAATACTATAGCGCCTTTTACGCCGTATCTTAGGTCTCCAAGCTCCGCTTCTTTGATTATTTCTGTGTACCATTCGCTTGGCTGTTTTGCCTTGTCAGGGAGCTGTGTCTGCGGCATATTTATCCTATTAATGATTGTTCGCCAAGTATTTTAAAATCGTGGCATTAACTAAAAACGGCTGGT
>CAZJAE010000046.1:0-1381 GCA_964544205.1 uncultured archaeon | reverse complement strand
CGTCGTTCATTTTCTTAAGCGCCGCGATCAGGTCTGCGTAGTTTAGTTTGTATTGTTTTCCGCTTCTTTCCCTTACTTGGTACTCGTTTGTTGTTTTTTCTTTTTCGCCGTATGCGAGCATTATTGGTATTTTCATCGCCTGCGCGTTTCTTATTTTGTTTCCAAGAGTTTGGTCTTTTGTGTCGACTTCGACTCTGTATCCTTCTGCTGTTAGCTTCTTTTTGAGTTCGCCCGCGTCTTCGACGAATTTTTCCGATACAGGCACGATTCGTATTTGTTCAGGAGCGAGCCAGAATGGCAGGTTTCCGCCTGTCTGTTCGAGTATGAATGCGAGTGTTCTTTCAAGGCACCCTACTGCCGCTCTGTGCACTACTACCGGGTGATGTTTACTTCCGTCTTTTTCAATATACGTCATGTCGAATTTTGGTCCTGCCGCGTAATCTACTTGCACTGTGAAGAGCGTGTCTTCTTTTCCGTAAACATTCTTTGCCTGGATGTCGATTTTTGGTCCGTAGAACGCCGCTTCGTTGTCGGCTTCAACGTACTTCATGCCTGACTTGTCAAGCACTCTTTTTAGTATTGCCTGCGACTTTTCCCACATTTCAGGATTGTCAATGTATTTTGCCTTGTTGTTAGGGTCCCACTTGCTGAATCTGTACCAGTAGTCTTTGATTCCGAGTTTCTTCATGCAGTAGTGGACTAAGTCCATAGTGCTTTCTATCTCGCTTTCAAGCTGGTCTTCTCTGCATATTAAGTGGGCGTCGTTTAGCGTGAACTGCCATACTCTTACTATTCCGTGGAGTTCTCCGCTTTGTTCTTTTCTGAATAAGTTTGCTACTTCTCCAAGCCTTACCGGTAGGTCTCTATAGCTGTATTGTTTTGATTTGTATATCATGTACTGGTGCGGGCATGTCATCGGTCTTAGGAAGTACTCGTTTCCTTCAATGTCGAGCTGGAACATGCTGTCCTTGTAGTGCGTGTAGTGTCCGGAGATTTTGTAAAGATCCGCTTTTGTCAGCACTGGTGTTCTTGTTCTCTGGTATCCTCTTTTTGTTTCCTCGTCTTCTATGAATCTTTGCAGAGTCTGCATCACCATTGAGCCTCTTGGCGTGAAGAGCGGAAGTCCTTTTCCGACTACTTCGCTTAGGATGTAGAGGTCAAGTTCTTTTCCGAGTTTTACGTGCGAGTTTTCTTCTGCTTTTTTTCGCATTTCTAAAAATTCATCAAGTTCTTTTTGCGTTTTGAATGCTATTCCGTATACTCTCTGGAGCATTTTGTTTTTCTCGTTTGCTTTCCAGTAAGCGCCTGATACTTTTAGCAGTTTTATCGCGCCTATTTCTGATACTGAGTCAATGTGCGGTCCTCTGCACATGTCTGTGAA
>CAZJAE010000045.1:0-6909 GCA_964544205.1 uncultured archaeon | reverse complement strand
GTTTTGGTTATTTTAGGTCGAATATTACATCTGCTTTATTTTTGCATAGTTTTTGGTGATGTTTATGTCAGAGAACCAGATGAATTGGCGGGACGCGTTGAACATTTTTACTTGGCTGGCTTTAACAGAGCCATCTTGATTTCCAAGAGTCATATTAGTGTATGTAATGTAAGGCATTATTTCAGTGGCTGTGCCTCCTGAATTGAATACCCACCATGTATTTTCGGCGCTTCTTGTGTAAATGTTAAGGTTTTCAACAGTGTTTTGCAGAGCTCCGTCTGAATAAAAAGAGCCGGGAGAATCCCCGCTGACTTTGACGTTGTAAAACGAGTTGTTGTTTGAGTTATTGAGTATGAGTAGTGATGCAGTATTGTTTGTCAGCGTTAAATTATTGAATGTGTTTTCGTTTGCAAATGTTGTGAGCGCTATCGGGTAATTGTTTGATTCGCAAGTGATGTCTACAAAAGTATTTGCCCTGCTGTTGCTAAGAAGTATTCCTTGTATTGAATTTGACGCATATAATCCAGATACAGTAACGCTGCTCGTGTTGTAGAGAAGCATTCCATTGGTTGGAGTTCCTCCGGATATTCTAACATTATTGAACTGGATTGGATTATTGCTTGCGTCTACTCTAATCCCGTCGCCAGATAGTGTGTTGAGGGAGTTTAAGTCATTAAATGTCAGATTCGCTCCGTTTGAGATGTAAATTCCTTCTGAATTGTTCAATAGGCTGATTTGGGAGAATGTGCTGTTTGCAGTGTTTAAGATTCCAATTCCTGTGCCGAAGTCAAAAATTTTTAGGTTGTTTATAGTAATATTAGTCACTGATGACATCCAGATTCCATAAATATCTGATGACCTGTTAACAGGGCCTCTTATTGTGTGCCCGTTTCCGTTTATTGTCACGTTGCTTGTTAAAATCTTTATGCATTCAAATGACTGGCTTGTTGCATCTGCTGTCAGATTATATGTTCCCGGAGTATCAATGACTGTGCAGGCGGATATGTTTCCTGGCGTGCTTGCAAAAGCAAAGCTTAATGCAAATAACAATGATAATAAAATCAGCGCAAGATTTGCCTGTTTTTTTGCTGTTTGCATTAGAATAGACTAATTTATTTCAATTTAAAGGTTTGGGAACACTTTTTTTGCTCTATTTGGCGGTATTATTTCACCACTGGTCTTTTTTTAGCAAAACACTTAAATACCCCGTTTTCCTACTACTATCATGCCTCAGAAGAAGAAGTCAAAGCAAAAGAAGAGGGTTGTTAGGGCTCCTAAAGAGTCCGAGCCTAAGGAGCTTGACAAGGGTTTTTTTGCGCGGCACAGCGATGTTCTCCCTCCAGAGCCTAAGGAGAGGACGAGGGTAAAGACTTTCATTGTTGAAAAACCGATTATTATTCACGAGAAGCCCCAGCATATTACTGTTGACAGCGAGCCAAGAGGGCTTGCGAGGATTTTTAATTCAAAAAAGAGCAGGTATGCGAAGAAGAAGCCTTTAAGCGAGTATGAAGAAGCTCCTGTTTCTGAAGAAGAGCCAATGGTTGATGACGGCGAGTCTAATCCTGACGAACTTGGCGAGGAGCCTCTTGAAGGCGAAGAGGATTTGGGCGGGGAGCCTGTTGAAGGAGAGGATGGCTTAACCGATGAATCCGTTGATGGCGGTGAAGAGGATTTGGGGGACGAGCCCGGCGGGGATATTGGCGATGAAGAGTTTGTAAAAAAGAAGCACGCAAGAAGCAGGGGAATGTTTGTCAATGTTTGGTGGAAGAAGGCAATAATGTGGGCGGTGCTTATCTGGGTTGTCGTTCTTGGTTTTGAGTTGTTGCTCCAGGCCGGAAAGTTTGTTGAAGTGGATCTTACAAGGCAGTGGTGGTTTTTGCTCGCGGGTCTAATTGTCATTTGCATGATTTATTTTAAGTTCATTGACGGCAAACTAAGTTTGTGAGCTTGAATTTTTTTGTTTGAGGCGCGTATTAATGGGCAAGGAAAAGATTGAGAAGTTTTCTGTTGAGTGGGGAAAGATTTGTTTTGACGGCACTGCGTTAAAAGATATTCTATTTGTCGAGGGCAGGGTTCATGAGCGTAATTATAATGCCCTTGAGCGGAAGTACGGCAACTGGCACGTGGTTGATATTGACGAGGCAAAGGAGCTCTTAAGGGGAGGTCCTTGGGAAGTCATAATTGGAATTGGTTTTGACGGGCTCGTTAAACTCACTCCTGAAGCCGAAGTGTTGTTAAAGCAGAGGACTGCTCTTTTAGTGCTTCCGACCGCGCAGGCTATTGAGAGGCTTAACGAGACGCTGAAGAGAGGGCTTAAAGCAAACGCCTTGATTCACGTGACTTGCTAAAAAAGATTTTTTTTCTTTCTCTCTTCTCAAAACTAAAAACGGGTTGATTTGTTCCCGATTTATGCGAGTTTGTTCTTTTTCAGCGCGGCTTCCATTTTGGGTTTGTCAAATCCGATTATTATTTCGCCTGCAATATCTATTACCGGAACGCCCATCTGCCCGCTTTTTTTAATCATTTCTCTTGCTCTGTCCTGGTTTAGTCCCACGTTGACGTCTTCAAACTCTACTTTTTTTTCTTTTAAAAAGTTTTTAGCCATTACGCAGTAAGGGCAGGTTGATGTTGAATATACTATTACTCCAGCCATTGACAGATGCACCTCAAGTGAAGATTATTTCATGCTTTAGCATTATAAACCTATTTAGGGTATGCTTAACCCGTCCCTACCGCTTGGTGTTAAAAAAACACGCTTTCATTTAATCAGTGCTGGTGAGTATGCCTCAGGAACAAATGGAGAGGGACAAGGCTGTCAATTTCAGGGAGAATTTGGGCGTTTATTTTAGAATTTCGCGTCCATATTGGCTTTACTTTGTGGCGATTATTCTTTTCGTGCTTTTCGTCAGTCTTTCAAGCGTTGCTGAGAAGTATCTCTTTAAAGTGATTCTTGACGACGGCGCTAATTTTGTCGCAGGCACTTTGCTTAAGGATGCGTTTGTCCAGATTCTTTTTGGAGTGGCAGTGGCGTATGTATTTATAGTAGCCGTTAGGGGGGTTTCTCACTGGCTAAGGTATTATTTCATTAATCGTCTTGAAGGGAGCCAGATTTTTGAGCTAAAGAAGAAGTACTTCTCGCACATTTTGCGTCTTTCCCACAAGTTTCACACGTCTCACAGGACTGGGAGCTTGATTTCAAGAATGACGAGGGGGGCTCGTTCGATTGAAGGAATTACTGACTTTTTTGTTTTCAGCACCATGCCTCTATTGATTCAGCTCGTGGTTGTGTGCATTTCGCTTGTGTATTTTGAAGTGTTCTCTGTTGTTGTCGTTATTCTCACAATGGTTGCTGTGATTCTTTTTGTAATGCTCATAACTCAAAAACAACAGGTTGCGAAGATTAAGGCGAATGACGCTGATGACGAGGAGAAGGCATTTGTAGGGGATTCTTTTGTAAATATTGACACTGTGAAGTATTTCGGCAAGGAAGTTAGGATTTCCCAGTTGTTTGAAGGGCTTGCGAAGAAATCCACTGACACTATTGTAAAGACTTGGGATTATGAGGGGTTAATTGAAGTAGGGCAGAGCGTTATTCTCTCAATTGGCGTAGCGCTTTTGCTGTATTTTCCGCTCGTAAAGTTTTTGAGCGGCGAGCTTTCAATCGGCTCTCTTGCTTTCATTTACACGCTTTATTTTAACATTGCCGAGCCGATGTTTGCGTTCATGTATGGGATAAGGCGTTTTTACGAGTCCATGGCTGACTTTCAGTCACTTAGAGAGTATGAAAGAGTTAAGGTGGATGTTCCTGACAAGGAAGGCGCAAAGGATGTAAGAATTTCTAAAGGCGAGATTAGGTTCGACAAGGTTTCTTTCACTTATCATAAAAAGAAGGTTATTGATGATTTTGACCTTTTAGTGAAGCCAAGGGAGAAGGTTGCTTTTGTAGGGCATTCCGGCTCGGGAAAGACGACTCTTGTAAAACTTCTTTACAGGTTTTACGATGTTGATTCCGGAAGAATTTTGATTGACAATAAGGATATTTCTCAAATAAAGCAGGAATCGCTTAGAAGCGAATTGAGCATTGTTCCTCAGGAAGGAATGCTTTTTAACGACACGATTTTTAACAACGTGGCGTTTTCAAAGCCGAACGCTTCAAGAGAGGATGTTATTAATGCATTGAAAGCGGCACAGCTTTATGAGTTTGTAGAGTCTCTTCCTGAAAAAGAGAATACTTATGTCGGCGAGCGGGGAATTAAGCTTTCTGGCGGAGAGAAGCAGAGGCTTTCTGTTGCAAGAGCGGTTCTTGCGGATAAAAAGATTCTTGTCCTTGACGAGGCGACAAGCGCTCTTGACTCCCAGACAGAGTTTTTGATTCAAAAAGCGCTTGATGAGCTCATGAAGGGCAGAACAACTATAATAATTGCGCACAGGCTTTCAACAATAATGCGCGCTGACAGGATTGTTGTTCTAAGCAGGGGAAAAATAGCCCAGGTTGGGACGCACACTGAACTGATTAACCAGGACGGCATTTACAAAAAGCTGTGGAATATGCAAAAAGGCGGGTATATAGAATAATTTTTTTGTGTTCACTGCGGTTTTTGGATTTTTCTCTTTCCGCTCATCACAAAGAACGCGCCTTTTTTCGCAAGGAGCCATTTTAACTCGTCAAGGATTGCGATTTCAAATTTCGGCTTTGATGAAATGAACTCTATTCCTTCTTCCCTAAACCAGTGAAGCACTTGGTTTACTGAGTGGGTTGTTTCGTGGACTTGTCCGTACTTGTCCGCAAACCATGCCTTGTCTGTTTCCTGCTTGTCTTTATTTCCAAAAAGTTTTTTTCCGGTTTCTATTCTTTTCTCAATGTCATTTCCTGCGGCGAGTCTGATGAATGCTCTTCTAATAAGGTGTCTTAGCCGGGCGTACTTGTTGTAGAGTCCTATTACAACAATCCCGTCGTTTTTTGCGAATCTGCAGGCGATTTTAAATCCGTTAAAAGCGTTTATTGTGTGGTGAAGCGAACCAAGTGCAATGACCGCGTCGAATTTTTTGTTCTCCCCGTTTTTGTCTTTTCCAAATTCGTCTTCTTTTAGCGTGAGAATGTTTTTTTCAATAAATTCAATTTTTGCGCTGGTTTTTAGTTCTTTGGAAAGTTTTTTTGCGTGTTTTATTGAGCTTGAACTGAAGTCAACAGCACTTACTCTTGCTCCTGCGAGCGCGAGGGCATTTGCGAGTTCTCCAGTCCCGCATCCGAGTTCAAGCACTTCTTTTCCTTTCCAGAACTCTTTGTCCTCTCCAAATGTCCTTGCTGTCCATTCAGCAAAGTATTCTATTTCTTTGGGGTTTATGCTTGGACGCGCTGGGTAAGGGTATTTTTCGTACAGTTCTTTGACTAGTTTTTCTTTTCTGGTTTTATTCATTATTATTCATCTCTGTGTCTGTCTGCGCCTATTCTTGTTATTCTTGGGAATGGTTAAAAGCTCTTGTGATTGTTGTCTTTTTATGCAGCGAATAATCGGGCTCCTTGATTTGGATTATTTTTACGCTCAGTGCGAGATTCTCAAGAACCCTGCTTTGAAGGGAAAGCCGGTAGTTATTGTAATGCCTTCTCTTAGGGAGAATTCCGGGGCTATTGCGACGTGCAATTACGAGGCGAGGGCTCTTAAAATAAAATCCGGAATGCCTCTTAGTCTTGCAAAGAAGCTTTCAAACAGCAGCACTGTTTTCATCAATGCGAACAAGCCTTATTATGAAGAGATCAGCCAGAAGGTTTTTGAGATTGTGGATTTTTTCTGCGACAAGGTTGAGCAGGTTTCAATTGACGAGGCTTATTTTGACTTGACTAACCCTGCTGGGTTTGAAAAAGCCGAGGACACGTGCATTAAAATCAAGCAGAGGATTAAAGCCGAGCTTGGATTGACGTGCAGTATTGGGTTGAGTGTGAATAAATTAATCGCAAAGATGAGCGCTTCAGTAAAAAAGCCTGACGGGTTTTTTGCGGTAAAGCCTGATGAAGTTGAGGGTTTTATTTCAAAACAGAAGGTTTCTTCTCTTCACGGCGTTGGTCCAAAGAGCGAGGAGATTTTCAAGAAGCATGGAATCAACCTTGTTTCTGATATTAAGAATTTCAAGAAGACGGATTTGGTTGAGTGGTTCGGGGAGGCTAACGGAGCAAAGCTTTTTGATTTTGCTTTCGGTGTTGATGAGCGCGTAATTGAGCCTAACAGGGAAAAACAGCAGCTTTCAAGGATGATGACGATTAAGGAAGATTCGCGTGATTTTGATTTTGTAAAACAAAGTGTTGATTTTCTTTCAGAGCTTTTGTATAAGGAGCTTGTTGCGCTGAAGAAGAGGTTCAAGACTGTCTCTTTGATTATTGTTAATGAAAAAATGGAAACTATCACAAAATCAAGGACAACAAGTCTTCCTATTGAGAGTCTGGATGAGTTAAGAAGCATAGAATATGAATTGTTGAAAGAGTTTTTGCACGAATCGCAGTCAATGGTTAGAAGGGTCGGCGTGAGGGTCTCAAATTTTGACCAAAACACTGGGTTGCAGCGAAAATTATTTGAATATTGACAGGGGTTTTGGGCGAAGTATTATGGCTGAAAGCGTAATTCAAATGAAAAAGCGCGCTATAAAAGTGTATTTGGAGTTAAAGAAGAGTTATTCCAAAGTCCCGATGCTTTTTTTGGATTATAAAACTGATGCCCAGATGCTTTGCGCAATAATTCTTTCCGCTCAGAGCACTGATGCGCAGGTGAACAAGGTTACTGCAGTGCTTTTTAAAAAATACAAATCGGTTGATGATTTTGCGGATGCAAATTTAAAGGAGTTTGAGAAGGAAATAAAACCCACTGGGTATTATAGGCAGAAAGCCAAGAGGGTTATTGGGTGTTTTAAGATAATTCG
>CAZJAE010000044.1:0-6912 GCA_964544205.1 uncultured archaeon | reverse complement strand
TTTTCAGGCTCTGCTGCGATTTTTGATATGCGTGCTTCAAGCTCTTTTAGGGTTTCTTTTGAAGTGTTTTCTCCGCCAAAGTAGTCTTGTTTGAGCGCTATTGAGAGTTTTCCCGCGATTGTTCTTGCCGCTTTTCCTCTTTTTGTTCGGGAGAGTTTTTGAAGGAGCGGGTGGTTGAATAAGTGTCCGTGTTTTGGGCTTGTTGCGTGCTGTTTCATATGGGCAAAGAGCGCTTTTTCCGCTCCGAGTACCTGGATTGTTGATGCCGGCATGAAGCATAGTCTTTTTTTAGAGCCTGCGCTTGAGAGAAGTTTTGCTCCGATTATTGGTGTTGCGAGTTCTGAAAAGTTTGGAAATTCTGCTTTCATTTGTTCTGTTACGAATTCAGCGAGTTTTTGTTTTTCAGCTTCTATTTTTTTTGAGTTGTCTTCAAGTTCTGTGTATGCTGTCATTGCTTCTCCGCTTGGGGAGCGGCTTTTCCATTCGCTTGCGTTTTCTTTGAGCAGGTTTTCTATTGAGTCCAAATCGCCGAGGAGGTTGATTGCTTTTATTATGTGAATTTCCCTGCCTGCCATTTTTTCGTTTATTTTGGCTCTTGTCTTTGCGAGCAGTTTTTTTCTTAGTTCTGTTCTTGTGTCCATTTTGATTCCTTTTGTTTCAATTTCTTCTGACTTTTTTGTATTTTTTTACTGGAGTCTTCCTTCTTCTATTGCTTTTTTAAGTGTCGGGGCAAGTTCTGTGATTTTTGTTCTTACTTGTTTTAGCGTGTCTCTTTCTCTTATAGTTACTGTGTTGTCTTTGAGCGTGTCGTGGTCTATTGTTATGCAGTAAGGCACGCCTATTGCGTCGAGTCTTGAGTATCTCTTTCCTATGCTTCCTGCTTCGTCGTAGTATGTTCGAAATCCTTTCAGCTCGGCAAGAACTTCTTTTCCTTTCTCGGCAAGTCCGTCCTTTTTCATTAGGGGGAGCACTCCGAGTTCTATTGGAGCCATTTTTGGCGGGATTGAGAGTACTGTTCTTTGAGCGTCTGCTTCTATTCTGAAGAATGCTATGTCAAGGAGTGCGTAAAACGGTCTGTCTACTCCGAATGCTATTTCTATAACGTCTGGCGTGAATACTTTGCCGTCTTCTGTTCTTACTGTGAGTTCTGTTTTTGAGTATTTTGCGTGCTGGCTTAGGTCATAGTTTGTCCTGTCGCTTATTCCGACCATTTCTACCCAGCCGAACGAGTTTAGGAGCACTTCAAGGTCCCATGTGTCGTCGGAGTAGAATGCTCTTTCGTCGGAGTGGTGCTGGCGCATTCTGATTTTTTCTTTTGGTATTCCTGCGCTTGTGAGTATTTCGTATGAGAGCCAGAGGTTCCATGCGTATGCCTTGTTTTTGAGCATTTTTTGCTCCATTGCTTTTTCCAGCGTTATGAATTTCAATTCTTTGTTTGTTTTCTGCATTTCTTCCGTCCACAAAGGCAGTTCGATGTCTTTAACGTTGTTGAACCATTCAAACTCGGCTTTCATTTCTTTGCTTAGGAACATTTGTGACTCGGCTTGCGTAAATTCTCTTTGCCTTAATAAGTGCTGTCTTGGAGAGATTTCGTTTCTAAACGCTTTTCCTATTTGGAACACCGTGAATGGGAGTTTTCCCCTGAAGAAATTCACGTAGTGTTTGAACGGGAGGTATGTTGTTGTCGCAGTTTCGGGTCTGTTGTAAGCCACTGTGTCTCTTCCGATTGTTGTTTTCATCATTAGGCTTTGTCTTTGTATTTCGAGGTTGAATCTTCCTTTGCATGACGGACAGTTGACTTCTTTGTCTTTTATTGTTGATATGAGTTCGGCGTCTTTGAAGTGGTCTGCCGCTATTCCGGTCTGTTCTTCTATTAGTTTGTCCGCCCTAAATGAGCCTTTGCATTTTGAGCAGGTAATTATGGGGTCGTTGAAGCCCTTTAAGTGTCCGCTTGCTTCCCAAATTATTTCAGGGGTGATTAGCGGGAATTCCATTTCGTAGAAGTTGTTTCTTGTGAATACGTCTCTTATCGTGTTTTCGAGTTTGTTTTTCATGGCTTTTCCGACTAGTCCGTATGAGTAGAATCCAGCTACAGGGCTGTATAATTCAGGCTCTGGTCCGTACACAAAGTCCTTGTCTGAAAGGTATTTTGCGAGTTCTAATTGAAAGTCTTTTTTCTTGTCTTCCGCCATTTTTCATCACTCTTATAGTGAATTTGTTTAAGAAAAGGAATAAAAAGCCTCCAAGCGGGCTTTTTTTCCCGTAAATCTTATAGTGGTTTTCGCGGTTTTTAGAGGTTTGTTGAGAGGTATGTGAGCGCGGAGCCGATTATTGCCATTACTATTGCGCTTGTAAGGTAGTCCATGTTGAAGGATGTGATAAAGAGGGTGTATGCGATGAGTCCGCCTGCGGCTATGAAGGATATTATTCCAAAAACCATGAGCATGTTTCTTGCTATTGAGCGTCTTACTTTTATTCCTTTGAGTTTTGTTTCTGAAAGGTCTTTGTTCACTGTTTCTATCATTTTTTTGTTTTCTTCGCTCATTGCGTAGGATTGTTCGTTGAGTTTTGCTATTTTTGCTATTGATTCGTTTATGCTGTCTTGGAATTTTTTCTGGTTGTCAAAGAGGTCTGTTTTGTATCTTAAGAGTTCTTTTTCCATTTCTACTCTGATTTCTTTTTTCTTTTGTTCCAGCACGTTGTTTATGAATGCGGAGGATTCTTTTTGGAGTATTTCTTTTTGAGCGGCCATTTTTTCTGCAACTATTTTGTCCAGCTCTGCGCCAAGCAGCGTGAATGTGTCTGCCTGCGCGATTAAAAGAAGTCTTTTTGCCTGCTCGGCTTCTACGCCCATGCTTTGCAGGGTTTCTACAATCTTTGATTCAGGCTCGTTGTCCTGAACCATTTTTTGTATTATTTTTATTATGCTTTTCTCGTCTGCGGGCATCATTGTTCACCTTTCACTTGGTTATAAATGTCTTTTAGGCTTTGCGAATTATTAGAGTTTTCGCCATTATTAAGGTTTGTGTCGGCTATTGGGGCTACTCCTACTGCGGGGAATTGTCTTTCGCTCAATGCGACTAGTATCCTTACCTTGTCGCTTGTTATTGTTTTTTCTTCGCCGGGCATTATTTTGTCAAATGATCGGTATGGCGTTTTTTGGCTGTTTAGGATGTCTTCGGCGAGGTATATGTTCACGTTTGTGATTTCTCTTCCGGAGTAGTTTTTGAGCGTGAGAGTGTTTTCGCTTGATGTGAATGCTATGCTTGGCTGAAGGAACATTGTGATTATGACGGCTATTGCGAGAAAAGCTATTGCCCATTTGTATGCGCGTTTTTCGTTTTTCTTTCCGAATTGTTTGTCGTATCTTTCCATGGACTTTCTTGGGAGGCCTGCTGTCTTTATTGCGGTGTGGATTTGTTTGTGCTGGTCTGTGATGTTTTTCTCCTGCTCGCGGGTTTTTTTTCTAAGCTCGTTTAGCGAGGGGAGGACTATTTCTTCTTCTCTTTTCTCCGCGCTCTCGTAACCGTCTTCGCTGCGCAGGGGTTTTATCTCTTCTATTTGCATGTTGAATTATAGGTTTTAGTGCAATAAAAAGCTTTTTGCTCGGCTTTTGGGAGTATTTGAAA
This sequence comes from uncultured archaeon, assembly GCA_964544205.1. Taxonomy (GTDB): domain Archaea; phylum Iainarchaeota; class Iainarchaeia; order Iainarchaeales; family JAAZKV01; genus JAAZKV01. The sequence continues at coordinate 3,283 of CAZJAE010000044.1, read as the reverse complement.
GAATTTGAATTTTTATGATGTTGTTATTGTTCTTTTTATTTTGATTGTAAATTTTCCTGGCTGTACAAGGTTTGTTGTTGGGTCTGTGAATGTGTATTTTATCGGGCAGCTTATCTGGGTTTGTTCGCCGTCTATTGTCGCAGTTATGTCCATTTCTACAGGGGTTTTGCTTCCTGTTGTTCCTTTTGCTGTGAGGTCTTTTTGTATGTTGTATCCTCCTGCGCCGTCGGGTATTCCTGAGTCAGGATTGAATGCTGATATCCATGTTGTGCAAAGCGGGCTTGCTGTCGGGTCGGATACGTCTATTGCGATGTTTATTGGTTTTTCTATTGTTATGTCTCCTGCATTTTCAAGGTATGCTGTTGTCGCGCCTGTAACGTTTCTGTATAGTTTCACATCGCAGGTGCTGTCTGACCTTTTGCAGGTAATTGTTGGTTCTATTGGAGTCATTACAAAGTTGAGCTGTGCTTTGATTTCTTTTGTCACTTTGAGGTTCATTACTTTTGATATTTCTCCGTTCATTGACAGCGCGTTTATTTTGAAGCTTCCTAAAAATTCGTCGTCTATTTTGGATTCAATCGGGGGTTCGATGAATACAGTGACTGTCGCGGTAGTGTTTGCGGCGATTTCGTCTATTGTTTTTACAAGCGGTCCTTCGCTGCTCGCTTCTGCGAATCTAAGCCATTCTGCTGTTCCTTCAGAGCCTGAGTCAGGAACTATTTCTATTCTGACATTCTTTAGAGGGGCTTTTTTGTTTGAGTTTTTTAGCGTTACTTTTACCTGCAGTTCGCTTCCTGCTGTGAGCGGCGCTGCTTTTGTTTCTCCGAGTTTGTCTGTTCCGCTGATTGTTACTTCTGTTGTTTTTACTCCCGGGAATGCGGGTATTTCTATTTTCTCGCTTGTGACTTCAGAGCCGTTTACTTTGAATGCTATTGATACTTTTTGTCCTGCTGTGATTGTTGTTCCTGTTTTTGTTTTTACGTTGAAGTCAAGCGATACTGCTCCGCCTGTTGCTATCACATCAGAGCCGCTTAGCGCCATTTTTACTTCTATTGGGCCTGTGACTACCGGGGCTATGTCGCTTGTGTTGAATTCGCCGCCGTTGTTTTGTACTATTAGTTTTCCTACTGTTGATTGTCCTTCAAATATTTCTGCAGGAAGCTGGACGTCAAAGCTTGCGGATATATCTCTTGTGAATGTTATTACATAAGAATCAGCGTCGCTTGTTATTTCAAGCGTTTTGTTCGACACTGGTTTGTATCCTGTCGCGCTCGCGCTTATCTTATGGTCTCCTGGGAATACTTTTGCGTTGAATGTGGTTTCAGGACCTTCTTTTGGGCTTGTTACTACTGGTTTTAGGTTCGGGTCTTTAAAGCTTGTTATTCTTCCGCTTACCGGGTTGCCGTCAATGTCCTGCAGTTCTATTGTGATTTCTTTTTGCGAGCCCACGTAGGTGAATACGAAGAATCCTACTGCGAGTATTATTACTAGTATTATTGCTATCGGGATTATTTTTTTAGCAGCGCCTGCTCCTGCGCTTGCGGCGTCTCCCGCCATGTCCCTCATTGCGCTTGTGTCTATGTTTGGAACGTTGAATCCTTGTACTTGGTTGTCGCCCAGTCCGTCGCCTGATCCAAAGTCGGGTCCGCCAAAGTCCTTGTCGTACATTTTTAACACTGCAATAAGTAAGGGGTTCTTTTTTATAAAGATTGTGTATTTGAAAAATCACGCTTTTTTCTCGGTAGCGGCGAGTGAAAGGATTAAATTGGGGTTGTTGTACTAGTTATTGCATGAAGATTTCGCTTATTTCGACTAAGGACACTTTTGTGAAGGTTTTTCCGGCGCTTGGAAAGGCTCTTGGGAAGAATATTTCGGGTCTTGAGCTTGAAGAGAGGTACGTTCCTTCTTATTTTGACCTGCCTTTTGTGGCTTTTGAGTGCGCTAAGGAGAGCGATTTTATTATTGTTTTTGCCCTTGTCGAGGAAGAGGACGAGGCTGATTTTGTTAAAAAGAAGCTTATTGATGTCGAGATTGCCTCTGATACGCGGATATTAAAAGCGGTCGAGGTTGACAGCGTTTCGGGGCTTGATGAGGGCGAGTTTGACGACGAGAAGGAAAGGATTGTTGAAGAGTTGTCAAAAACAGCTATCAGCGTTTTGTTTAGGGAGCGGGATTTTGAGTCAAAGGACGCTCCTCTTGTTGAATAGTTTCTAAAGAGCCACAAGAATCAGGCGCTTTCTTTTTTTAGTTTTTACATTCTTGTCTTGAGTTCTTTTATCTCGTTTTCGAGTTTTTCGATGAGGTTGTGGGCGTGTTTTAGCGCGGCTGTTTTTTCTTCGAGCTGTTTTTTTATGTGCTCGGTTTCTTTTTCGTGTTTTTCCTTTAAGCGTTCTTCTATTGCGTTCTTTTTCTCGTCAAGCGAGAGTATTTGTTTTGTGTATTCGTTTCTTGAGTGGTGGGTTTCGTGTTCCATTTCAAGCGCCATTGTTTTTGCGAAGTCTCTTTCTTTTTTGAGTTCTTTTATTGTTTCAAGGGCTCTTTTTGAGAATTCTTTGTGGGTTTCTTCTATTTCTTCCACCCGGTTTTTGAGGTTGATGAAGCTTCCTTCCACGTAGTTGATTTGGGCGAAGTGGGTTTTGAGCGATTTCGAAGTTTCGCTTACCGACTCGTTGAGTTTTTTGTCTATTTCGAATAGTTCAAGTTCTATGTCTGCAAGCGTTCGTTCGCTTGTTGTTCCAAAGTATGATTTTCTTTTTAGTTCGAATGATTTTTGTTTGAGTTCATTTAGTTCCTGGTCTTTTAGCGCGAGGGCTTCCAGGAGGTGTTTTGCTGTGGAGCCTTTTTTTACGAAGGGCATTTTTCTTGCAGAGAGAAAGTTCTTCACCCTGTCTATGTTGTATCTTGATTTTAGCGCGAGCGAGAGTATTTTTTGCTGGAGAGAGGAGTATAAGTCCGGCACTTCTACGGCTTCAAGCTCGTTTACGAGTTCTTGGCGGAGTTTTTTCTTTTTCTCCATTGTAATATTTGATTCAAGTATTGTCATTTCTCTTGCGAGTTCGCTTAGAAGGGAGTCAAGCGTGGGAGTGTTTTTTTCAAGGAGAAGTTTTGTGTCTTTGTTTATTTCATCAAGTGTTAGGTAGATGTTTTTGAGCCTTTTTGTGCTTTGTTCGAGCTCAAAAACGAATCCTTCTCTGTTTAGCGTCGCCCAGTTTACTCTCGCTATAGCGTCGTGGAGTTCTTTTATGCTTGTAATTGCTGTCTCTACTTTGTTTTCAAGCGCCTG
>CAZJAE010000043.1:0-6937 GCA_964544205.1 uncultured archaeon | reverse complement strand
CCAACAGCCGAGTGCATTCCTTCAATATCTTCTGGAGAAGTTTCTAGTCTTGCTAGAATTACTTTCTCTCCCCTTTCAGTCCATGACTTAGCGTCCTCTGCGTTGAACACTACTTTGCCAACTGCAGCACCTGGAGATGCAGGAAGTCCTTCAGTTAGCGGAGTATATTTGTGCTTTGGATCAAACTGCTTGTGAAGCAACTGGTCGAGCGATGCAGGGTCAACTCTAAGAACAGCATCCTCTTTGGATATTAGTCCCTCGTTAACCATTTCAACCGCAATCTTTACTGCAGCTGCTGCAGTTCTTTTTCCGTTTCTAGTCTGGAGCATGAATAATTTTTCGTGCTCTATAGTGAATTCAAAGTCCTGCATATCCTTGTAAGACTTTTCTAATTTTGCCCTAATATCCACAAGTTCCTGGTGAACTTTTGGCAAAATATTTTTCAATTCTTCAATCTTCTTTGGAGTCCTGATTCCAGCAACAACATCCTCTCCCTGAGCGTTCATTAAGAACTCGCCGTAGAACATGTTCTTTCCAGTGGACGGGTCTCTTGTGAAAGCAACTCCTGTTCCTGAATCATCACCCATGTTTCCGAAAACCATTTCCTGAACATTAACGGCTGTTCCCCAATCGTTAGGAACGTTGTTGAGTCTTCTGTAAACAATTGCTCTATCATTCATCCATGACCTGAAAACCGCGTCTCTTGAGCGCTTCAACTGTTCAATTGGGTCTTGAGGAAAGTCTTCCTTTGTTTCCTTCTTATAAAGTTCCTTAAACTTAACAACTAACTCTTTTAGCATTGGAGTAGTCATTTCGGTGTCCTGCTTGATTTTATTTGCGTGCTTAATCTCATCCATTATGTGCTCAAACTTTAATCTGTCAACTTCCATTACAACATCAGCAAACATTGTGATGAATCTCCTGTAAGAATCGTAAGCGAATCTCTCGTTCTTTGTAGCTTTTGCAATTCCTTCAACAACGCTGTCATTCATTCCAAGGTTAAGGATAGTATCCATCATCCCAGGCATTGAAGCAGGAGCTCCGCTTCTAACCGAAACTAAAAGCGCGTTCTTTGGGTCGCCGAACTTCTTCCCAGTCTTTGCTTCAACTTTTTTAACGGCTTCAACCATTTGAGCGTCAAGTTCGCTTGGGTGCTTCCTTCCGTGAGCGTAGTAATATTTACAAACATCAGTAGTTATTGTGAATCCGTAAGGAACAGGCAGTCCAATCTTAGTCATATCCGCCAAGTTCGCTCCTTTTCCACCAAGAAGCATCTTCATGCTCTTGTCTCCATCTTCAAACATGTACACGTACTTATCTTTAGCCATTTTTTATTCCCCCAATTAGGTAAAATAGAAAATCCATTCACCAGGTTATTGTAGAAAGAAAAGAAAAAAAGGTTAATAAATCTAATTAAAGAGGAAAATAAAACCAAAAACTATTTGTTAACGAAAAAAAGATTATTTTAGAGAAGGATAAGCCAACCCTTCGCTAATCTGCCAAGTGTTGGTAAAATCCCAGCCGCTGTAAGTCGCCGCCTGCTTCATTTCAGCAGTGGTTTTGCCGATTCCAGAACCGCTTGAAGACTGGTTTGAAGTATTAACATCCCAGTAAGAACTTGTAGTCGTTGCGCTCCAATTAAGCCCCACTAAACCCCCCACGCTTGAACAACTCCCGCCAGTGCAGGTCACTAACCCCGTGGAGTAAGAATTTGTAAGAGTCGCTGGAGTATTGTGATTTCCAGCAATTCCACCCACAGCCATGGCGTCCGATGAAGTCACCGAACCTCTCGCATAAGAGTTAGTTATTTCGCCAAAATTATTCCCAACAAGACCGCCAACTGCAATAGAGTTTTGGGCTGCAAGAACCGAACCAGTTGAAGAGCACCTTATTACATGCCCAAGAATCGTCCCGCCGGAGTTCATATTATACCCAACAAGACCGCCGGTGTAATTTGCACCCGAAACCGAGACGCTAGACGATGATGCCGTCAAATAACCAGCATTAATACCAGCCAGCCCCCCAGTATATCTTCCTGCAGAAACACTGCCTGAAACTGAAACGTTTGAAACACTGCCGTTGTTTGAGCCAATAAGCCCGCCAACAACTTCGCTCCCGATAATATTTGCATCAATTAAGTCAAGGTTTAAAATGCTCGCGCTTGAGAGAGTCCTGCCGAACAATCCAACATAGTTAGTTCCTGAGCGCACAATCTTTACCCCAGATACAGAATAACCCTTTCCGTCAAAACTCCCCGCAAAGGAAGAAGCAAGCGTTCCAATTGGAGAAAACCCTGTGCCCGAGTTCCAGGAAGATGAAGCCGAGCAATTAATATCCGCTCCAAGAGCATAATTCCCATCAAGCCTCTCATTAACCGCTTGGAGTTCAAGGCAGGAGTTAATAATCCACGGACTTAAAAGCGTGCCATCGCCAAGCCCCGCAACCGAGCCAGGATTTGCAGGAGTAGTGTTTGAAACGCAAGTGGAAGTCATGTTCCCGCTGATTGTCTTAACCAAGCCGTCAGGAGTAGCGTACTCAACGACAACACTGCACACTCTCGAAGCCTCGCCCGCAAGGCAAGGACAGGAGAGATTCAAATCACTCAAATAAAAAAGCCTTGAGTCAAGAGAAGCTACAGGAGTGTTAAATACCGAAGGAGCTCCGCCAACGTAAATCTTTCTAAGCGTGATTGTATCATTCGAGTTATTAGTAAAATTGACAAGCCCGTCTCCCTCAACGTCTTGAACAAACTCATAAACAGAAATGCCTTCAGAAGAAATAGACTGCCCGATATTATCAACCGCTGGATTCACAACAGAAAACTGGTTCTGAAAAATCCCAGTCAATAACCCCACAACGACAAGAGCAATAACTATTACAACCGCAATAATCACAAGATATTCTATAGTGCCCTGTGCCTTAGCACAGTGCAGACCCTGCGCGCTTTCAAAGTGCAGACCCTGCGCAGGAGCAGAGATTTTCTTAGATGAATTCATGCACATAAAAGAGTTTTGAAATTAAAAAGAGTTTCGGGCTCAAAAAAAGCGAACAAAATACTGCTTTAGTTCGAAGCCTGGTGAGAGTCAAGCGAAACATTGTTTAACGTAGCAGCTTTGTTTCTGCAATAAAACACATACCCGTTCGCTGGGTGGGAAGTGTAAGGCGAGCAAGTATCCGTACTGCAAGTAAAAGCAGAACAATTGTTATCAACATCAACAGTGCAGTTCACGCCGCTTGAATAACTTGCGCAGCAATTATCCCAAGTGCAGCACTTCTTAGTAACGCTCGGAGACACAGTGTAATTCGTGTCAGAACAGTCAAGATAACCGCTGACTGAGGCAAGCAAATCAACGCCAAGCCTATTCTTTCCCCTAATTGCGCCATTTACAGGATCAATAATGACATCGCCGTTTGAAGGAGTTTCTGAAGAGCTTCCAAGCCTAACGTTATAATCATAAGAACTAAAATGCCACAAATCATACTCAGGACCAGTCATCCAGTCTCCGTAAGTTTCCTTATACATCGTGCACCTATCAAATATGCTTTGATTGTTTACATCAACCAATCCCAGAAGGTTAAATGACGCATAACCCCAAGTGCTTCCGTCAAGAATTCCAGTAGACATGCACCAAGTGCCTATTGTATTATTAGGATCGTCGGAATGATCAGTATCAAACCTTGAACCATCACCGCAAGTCCCTCTTTTGTCAATTCTTATTTTATAAGTTTTCCCAACAACTCCAGGGAAATTAACATCATCATTATTGCTTGAAGTAATCTTTGCAGTCATACCATCATAAGCTGCCTCAATCTGGTCACCTGAAGCATAAAGGAAACTATTATTCCCGTCAAAAACTTCAAGTCCTGCGGAATCAGTTGATTCTGAAGACCCATCATTAACCATTAAACTTCCAACAGACTGCCTTCCAGCCCCCAAATTTGCATTATCAAGATAATAACCGCCTGCACATCCAAATGAATTAAATAATCCCCTTGGATTTCCAGTTTGAGGGGAAGAAATAGGAACTCTTGTTGAAGTAAGCCCTGATGTTGAAACAACATAAAGCACTAAATCCCCGCTTAGAAGAGCCGCATCAAGCTGAGCCTGGGTAGTTATAGGAGTCCCGTTTGCTGTAGTTAAAGAGTGCCCGATTGTTCCGTCAGTGCCAATGAGCTGGGCAGTGATTGTAGTCCCATAGTTAGGATCAACAATAACCCCGCCAGTAGAAGGAATAACCGTGTTGTTCGGATTGCCCGCATTATTCACGCAGTCAACAGTAACGCTCGTATTAACCCTCTGAGTAAGTCCCGCGTTTGAAGTGAAAACAATTTCAAAAACGCAGGTTTTTCGTGTCTCTCCAGCAGAGCACACGCACGCGTCGCCAAGATTAAGATTGCTTAAAGAAAAAGTCCCGCTCCCTCCCGGAGGAATTACAACATTAGTTCCAAAACCATTAGAACCAGTTCCATTATTTATCCTATTAACTGTAATATCCCCGCCGCTGGTGTTTCCAAGCGTGATTATTCCATTCCCGCTCCCGTCAGTCACAGCCTCGCTTACAATGATTCCGTCACTGCTAATCTTGTTCTTCAACTGGTCCGCGCCCGAGCTTACAATCCCAGCCTCGTCAGTGAATATATTAGTAGTCAAACCCACTACAACAAGAGAAATAACAATCACTACAGCGAAAATTACTAAATATTCAATAGTGCCCTGTGCCTTCGCACAGTGCAGGCCCTGCGCCTTTACACAGTGCAAGCCCCGCGCCTTTTTGTCAAAAACAGAATTAATTCTTGCTTTAGGCATATACAAATAACTCCATTTGAGTATTTAAATAATACTTTAATCACAAAACATTCAATAAATCAAAAAACATCTATGCGTTTGTTTACTAAGATGAAGGCTGGCGCGAGTCAATTACAAGATTTGCAAGAGAGGACTGCTTATTGTTGCACTGAGTATAATAACCTATTTCTGAATCATACGAAAGCGGCGACTGAGTACAGGTGCTTGCAGTGCAGGAAAATGCAGAACAGTTATTGTCCAAATCAACAGTGCAGTTGGATAATTGATAAGCAGGATTGCTTCCCGAACCAGTGTAATAGTAATTATTACAGCAATTAGCCGCGGTGCAGCACGCCTTTACATCAAACATGTTGTGCGAAAAGTTAGTGTCCGCGCAAGCCAAGTAACCGTTAACAGCCGAAGTCATGCTCGAACCGTCAAGATTCTTTGCCACAATTTTTCCGCCAACAGGATCCACAATTATCTCCCCATTAACAGGAGTCTGCCCGGAACTGCCAAGAGTAATTCTCGCCCGGTAAATATTCCCGTACCAGTTGCGCAATTCGCGTCCGTTAAAGTTAGTGTGAGTGCCTTCAATGTGGAGCATTGTGCAAAAATCCTTAATCGCAGTGCCGTCGTTTGTCGCAAGTTCATTTAGATTCACAACATTAGACCTGCTTGAAGTATAAGTGAATTCATAATTTGTTTCAGGAACGTAATCAATATACCTTATAACATGGGCATAATCGCCGTTTGGGAGGGTCTCCATCTGAGGCCAGCCACCCATGTACTGCGCCACGCTCATTTTGTAAACCTTATTCAAAGGGTTTGCGGAACTAAATCTGCTTCCCTCAGTTCCAACCGAAGTAATTTTCATAAACATGCCATTCTTGCCGAGAGTGTCCGAAAAAGTCCCGTCGGAGTTTGTGAATTCAAACCCGCCCACATCAGCCGTTATGCCGGATATTGTAAGCTCAGGATGCTGAGCATTAGGCCATGAAGTTCCAACTGCAGGATAGTCAGTCAAAAAAAGATTTGAAGCAACAGCCGGACTTGGAGTCACTAAATAGTCATAATAATCGCTCCTATACTGTCTAGCAGACTGCGAAGAATAATCCCCCATATTCACATACCTTTTTCCAGAAAAGCACCCTATTGACCACAAGTTTGAATCAACAGGATTATTATACTGCGAAGCTGAAACAAGTGTCCTTGCATAACCTGTAGAACCGCTAGAACCTCCAGTACTTGAAACATAGTAAATATTCAAATCCCCGTTGGCAATTGCAGCATCAAGCTGAGCCTGCGTTGTTATCGCATTGCCGCTCGCGTCAACAAGAGAATGCCCAAGAACCCCTGTGGAAGGAACTTCCTGCCCTGTAATTAAAGGACCTTTTGAAGAATCCCTTGTAAGTCTCAATGCAGAGTTAGTAATGCACTGAACAGTAACTGTTCTGTTGTAAGTCTCGGAAAGACCGCTTGGTCTTGTAACCTGAATAGAAAAATTACAGGTTCTTGAAGCCTGCCCAGCAGCGCAGACACACAAATCGCCAAAATTTAAGTTATCAAAATTAAGATTAACAGTATCGCCAGGAGTTACATTAACAGGAGTTGTCGTCCCGCCAGTGCCTGTATTAACGCCGGTAATAGTCAAAATGTCTCCCGTAGAGTTGTTTATTGAAAGAATCGAGTTCCCGCTCGAATCAACAACAGCATCGCTGATTACAAGCCCCCCGCTTCCAATCGCGTTAGAAATCTGTCCCGCGCCTGTCGTAACATTGCCGCCAGTATCGCCCAAAATATTAGTCATCAAGCCAACAACTACAAGCGCAACAACAATAACTACTGCAACAATAACCAAATACTCTATCGTGCCTTGCGCCTTCGCACGGTGCAAGCCCTGCGCTTTTCTTGAAAACATGATAATAAGTAAGCGATTGTGGTTTAAATATCTGACGGGTAATTAAAAGCAACTTAGTTTTGGAAGAAGCGGACAGGGTTTGAATAAAAACAACAGAATTATTTTTTTGCCCACTTCATTTTCCTGCCGGTTTTAATCAAAACGTCAAGCATTTCAAGTTCTTCATAAATTCCTTCAATCAAATCAAAACCCTTTGCTTCTTCAAGCGTCACCCACGCGTATTCTGTAAG
>CAZJAE010000042.1:0-7037 GCA_964544205.1 uncultured archaeon | reverse complement strand
AAAGATTCGAACTCTAAACAAAACAAGCCAAAAGCCCAATTTAAAGAAAAAGCCCCAAAAATAGCAAGAATAAGCAAAAGAACACCTCCCTTTTGGCTCACTTCTTGGCAAAAAACGAGCATTAGAATATAAACCTTTTGGGCTTTCCTATTTTTACAATAAAAAAATTGTTAAAAAAAACCTGGTGAATTAACTTGCCTGAAAAAAAACCAAAAGAAGAAGATGCTGGCGTTGCAATGGACGCAGCAGTAAAGCACCTTGACAGCGAATTCAAAGAACACTCAGTAGCTGAATTCTTCAAGAAAAACAAGCAAATGCTCGGATTATACGGAAAAGTAAGAACACTCACAATGGTAATCCACGAATATGTTTCAAACTCGCTTGACGCATGCGAAGAAACAGGAATACTCCCAAACATTGATGTTAAGATTGACGAACTCGGAGACGAGTATTACGAAGTTACAGTAACAGACAACGGACCCGGCATAAGCCAGGCAAACGTAGGAAAAGCATTCGGAAAACTCCTTGCAGGAACAAAATTCCACAGAATGATGCAGTCAAGAGGACAGCAGGGAATCGGAGCGGCAGGATGCACAATGCTGTCACAAATGACTACTGGAAAACCTTCAAAAGTAATAACAGGAAGACAGGACGGAAAAGCAATATCGCTTGAACTCACAATAGACCCTAAACTTAACGAGCCAAAAATCAGCAACATAAAACCGCTTGAAAAAGAATTCAAAGGAACAGCAATTCAGGCAAAATTCAAAGGAACTTTATACAGAGACTCCGACCAGGGACCGCTGGAATACTTAAGAAGAACTGCAATAGCAAACCCGCACGCGCAAATATCATTTAGAGACCCGGCAGGACAAAAATTTGTTTTCAAAAGAACGCACAACGCAATACCTGAAAGACCGGAAGAGATAAAACCGCACCCAAAAGGAACAACAGTTGACGATATACTCTCCTACTGCAAGACGACAAAAGGAAGAACAGTAGCGACATTCTTATCAAACGACTTTGACAGAATGGGAGCAAAAGCTCTTGACGAAGTTAAAAAGAAAGTCCACTTTGATATGAACAAAGACCCAAAAACTTTGACATGGGAAGAAGCTGAAGAAATAGTAAAAGCATTCAAAACAATAGACTTCATAGCGCCGACAACAGACGCACTAAGACCAATTACTGAAGACCAAATCAGAAAATCACTCCAAAGCATAGTACAGCCGGAGTTTTTGACGGTTCTGACAAGAAAGCCAGCAGTATACGCAGGCGGATACCCGTTCCAGGTTGAAATTGCAATCGCATACGGCGGAAACGCGGGAAGAAAAGTAGGCGAACAAACCCAAATGGAAATAATGAGATTCGCAAACAGGGTTCCACTACTATTTGACACAGGAAACTGCGCATTAACAAAAGCAGTTCAGACAATAGACTGGAAAAGATACGACATAAAGGATCCTGAAACGGCGCCGGTAACAGTATTCATCAATTTTATCTCAGTTCACATCCCGTACACAGGAGCAGGAAAACAAGCAATTGCAGACGAAGAAGATGTGCTTGAAGAAATACGCCTTGCGCTGATGCAGACAGGAAGAAAAGCAGGGATATACATCGCACACAAGAGAAGAGAAGCTGAAAACCAGCAAAAAAGGCAAATGTTCTACAAATACATCCCTGAAATTACAAGAGCATTGAGCGCAATAACAAAAGCAAGCGAAGCGGATCTGCGAAAAAACATGGAAAAAATGGTTCTAACAAAACTAAAACTTGAAGAAGCAAAAGAAGCTGAGGAAAAAGCAAAAGTTGACAAAGCACTCAAAGACGACGACAATAGCTTCGTTATGAAACCAAAAGAAGACAAAAAGAAAAGCGACAAGGACAAAAACGAAGAGAAAGGAAAAGGAGAAAAGAAGAAGTAATTAAATTTACTTAACGCAAAACAAAGGTGTTGATGAAAATGGCTGCAAGCGAAAAAAGAAAAGCGAAAACTGTTGAAAAAGTGAGCCCTAAAGAGATAGCTGACAGAATCAACGACACCGCAAAAAGCATGGTTGGACAGATAAACAAACTCCAAGACCCTGAATTCACAACAATGCAGCGAGGAAAAAGCAACGTTGTATGGGACGAAAAAAAAGGATACCTAGAACTTGGAGAAAAAGAAGTTACAAGAACATTCCTTAACATTGCCCACGCGAGAAAATTCATGCAAACCAGCATGATAATGGCAAAAACACAGGACTACCTGCTCCACAACAAGACAGCATCCATTCGTGAAATTTACTACGAACTTAAACACACAGTAGCAGACACAAAAGAAAACACTTTTGAGGGACAGGACGAAAGCGACCCAATCATCGTAGACCTTGAACACAGCGTTGACACAATCAGGGAAAAACTAAACCTACACGCCAACCAAAAGGGAACTCTTTACGGAAACATCACACTAATGGACAGAATGCACCACAACGACAAATTCAACGCGTCAAAACTCGGAAGAGGCGGTTGGAGCATAATGTCAAGAGTAGAGCCCGAAGAAATAGAAATAATAGAATCGGACGCTGAATACCTGCTCGTAGCAGAAACAGAAGCAATATTTGAAAGACTCATAGAAGAAGGATACCCAAAAGACAACAAATGCCTCCTAATCGGAACAGGAGGACAAGCAGCAAGAGGAACAAGAAGACTAATCCACAGAATACACAACGAACTTGACCTGCCGACAATCGTATTCACAGACGGGGACCCGTACGGATGGTACATTTACTCGGTAATAAAACAAGGCTCAATGGCTCTTGCAGCCCACTCCGAATTCATGTCCGTGCCGGAAGCAAGATATGTAGGAATGACAATAGACGACGTTAAAGAATACAAACTCGAAGCAGTAACAGAACACATGACAGAAGGAGACGTAAAAAGAGCAAAAGAAATGCTTGCTTACCCATGGTTCCAGAACAAAGAATGGCAGGACCAGCTAAAAAAAGCAATTGACCAGAAAATCAGAATAGAACAACAGGCGCTCGCAAACAAAAAACTTGACTTTGTTGCAACAAACTACCTGCCTGAAAAGATCAAGAACAAAATATTTTTGCCATAAATAGGCCAATGGCAAGCAAAAACTGGTTTCTAAAAATAAGCAGATTACCTAAAGTGCATTCCCTGACTAAGCGAAGAAACTTGACTCTTTCTTTTAGGCTGGTCGCTTTTTGTCCGCCTAATAACAGCTTTTCCTTCAGCCTCAAGAGCCTTCTCAACCCGCGCGAGAACTGCAGAAACAAACTTCTTTTCCCCGCCGAATCTGCTTTGAAGAAAATTAACCGACACCGCGCGCTTATTAAGCGCCTCAAAGCGAACAAAATCCTCAATCTTTTTAGCTCTGACAGCAAGGCGCGCATTAATTTTTGGCTGCTTAACTGCGCGGGATTCAATAAAATTTCCTTTCGGCCTTAGTCCAGTAGTCTGAGACTCTTTAATCACCTTGGGCTTCGAAACCCCAGCTTTCTCAGCAACCTGAGCATAAGAAACTAACGCAGGATTTCCAAGAGCGGCCCTCAACTTTTCTTTTTGAACAGCAGTAAGTTTAACAAAACCTTTTTTTGGACGCATATTAACCTCACTCTTTACCCATTAATAAAACTTCAGCTTTCTCATTCTCCCCGACAGAAAGCAATTCAAACAAATCACGGGTCTTAAAATCCCTCAGCCCCGCCTCTTCAACGTTCTTTTCAAGCAAATCAACGCCCAAATCAACCACGTTCTTCTTCCCCAACTGCTCTTCTTTGAGCCCTTCAATTTTTTTCTTGAAATTCTCAATAGTAAAATTCTTTGAAACAGAAAAAACAGCCCTGCCAGCGTACCGCGACAAATCAATAACAACATCGCTTTGAGAAAATCCTTTTGCAAGCGAACCGACAAGCTTGATTCTCACAAGAGGCTTCATTTCAAAAGACTTATTTTCAAGAAAAGAATCAACCTTTGAATTTACAAGCGCAATAACATCCTCCGGCTTTGCGGAGTTAAAAGAAAGCTTATCATAAAACAATTTTCTCTGATGCTTAAAAGGAATAAAAGTCAGTTTTTTTGACTTTGTCTCAAACAAGTAAATCCCTTTGGGCATTTCTGCTTCCAGCTTCTTCATTTGAGTAAAAATCGCGGAACCCGTCAGAAGAAAACGCTTTTTCTCCCCGAGAACCTGCTCGCTCGTCCAGTGAAGATGGCCGTTTAGGATAAGATCAAACCCGTCAGGAAGGTCGGAAAGCGAAAGAGACGCAATCGCGTCATCATCAAAAGGCAAAAAATCTGTAAAAGACTGATGCAAAAGCAAAAGATTAACATGCCCGCTTATAGGCTTCGGATTGTACTTTTCAAGAACAGCTTTTGCATTCTTTTCTGGAACCCCGCCCATGCCGTGAATATACACCGCTTCGCCGTCTTTTTTCAGCTCCGCATACCCCGCGTGGACATGCACAAGACTGCCAGACTCTTCAAGAATATCAAGCGCGTTGGCAAAATCCTTTCCCCTAAACTCGTGAGTCCCGTGAATCGCAATAATAGGAATTCCCTTGACAAGAACCTCCCTTTCAGCGCCAAGATAAGTTTTTCTTATTTTAGAAAACCCCGCTGAATTTTCGCCAAAAGCATTGAAAGACTTGAGCCACACTTCCTGCTCAGGAACCGCGCTGTCAAAGAGATCCCCTGCGTGAAGAATATAATCAACCTTTAAATCCCGAAACATTCTGATTGATTCTTTAAACCTTTCAAAAGACTCTTCAAACCTATCCTCTCCGCCAAAACCAAGATGCGAATCTGAAAAAATTCCAAGCAGCATAATAAACACAATAACCCAAAAAAATTAAAACAACTACCCAAGCGCTGAAAACCTGACCGCTCCGCCTATAAACGGGGCAAAAACCTTAACCCCTGAAATATCAGAGTCCTTTTTAGAGTCTTCGCATGATTTTGCAAGAGAAAAGAAAGCCTCAAGCTCGCCCTCTTTAAGCATATCATTCGCTTCGCTCATTGACAAGTGCCTAAACTCCCTGAAGACGTTAAACTCCACAAGAGACTCTTCAACGCTTTTTGGCACAACCCCGTCGCCTGCAAAAGAAACACTGCTCCCGCACTTAAGAATGCTAAAAACAAGCGAAAAAATATCCTCTTTTCTTTCGCTGTCCTGCTTGTTTAGAATAACGCATGCGCGCCTCTGGCAACCGACAGGCATCCCGCCCGCGCCCTTAACAGGATTAAAATAAAAAAAAGCTTTTTTATCCTGAGCAATGCAAAAAACTTCGCTTGCAGGATTTGACAAATTCACTTTAAGCCCGCCAATCGACGCAAGCAGCGCCCCGCCGAGCTCCTCTTCAAGCTTCTTTGAAGAAAAATTCTTGTTGAAACTCTTCCCCCTTACCGCAAAAGTCCCTTTCGCAACATTACCCTCGCTTAAGCCGCAACCAGTCGCGCACAAATCCCCAAGCGAAGAATACTCAACCATATGCGCAAGGTGAAGAGAATGAATGCCAAAACACTTCAAAAGCGCGCCCAAAACCTTTTCTGCGTCGCTGTGATAAATAACCATTCTTCCGCCGAACTTTTTAAACACCGCTCCCTCGACGCCGGCATGCTTTAAGTAAAGCTGTATATTTTTCTTGAGCTTCTTGTTCATAAAAGCCCTAACAACACTGCTTTTTATTGAAAGCTCCGGATTAGGAACAAGAACAACACAATTAGGCGCAAACATAAAGAAAATACAGTCAAAAAGACATTTAAAACAAACTACCCTGCTTGCTAAAAAAAGCTATTTTTTTGAGATTAAAGACTCTTTAACTTCCCTTGAAAGCCGCACAATATTGGTTTTCCCAAAATGCTCCACTTCAATCACGCCCCTTTCTTTAAGACGCTGAATGACTCTATGCGACTTAAGCTTTGAAAAACCCTCAAGCCGTGAAAGCTCTGCCTGAAGAACCTTGCCGTCATTATCAAGAAGCTTCTGAACCAAAAGCCTCTCATCCCTGGCAAGAAACTTTACCAAAACCTCAGACATCTTCTTAAGATTCTTTGACTTATCATCAAGCCTGGAACTCATAAAGAAAAACACAAGGGCGCCGATTACAATACCCGCAATAATAAAAACAGGCACGAGTTCAGACAAAAAGTTCGCATACTCTTCGTGCTGGCACACGCCGTCAACAGTGCACACAGAAGGCTCAAGATTCTTAATCACGCCAGGAAGATAAAAAGCGAGCCCTATAAGGCAGACAAGAACAATAAGCCCGGCAAGAGTCTGCTTGTTTGAGAAACTAAACTGCACATCCATACAATAAATAAGGCAAAAAGGGTTTATATGAATTACCATTCATCTAATTAGTGCTAAAACACCCAAAAACCACGGTTTCATGAATTGATATATATGGTTTCAGCCCCAATATATGCGGAAAAATCCAAAAATAGAACTAGTGCTTTTTGGCGCTAAAAAAGTCAGCGGGCTCATAAGCGCCAAAAAGACAAACAAAGGTGAAAAAATATGAAAGCTGAATTCAAAATAAGCGGAATACACTGCAAAAGCTGCATAGCGCTGATAAAAATGAATGTTGAAGAAATCAAAGGAGTAAGCGAAATACAAGGCGACAACGACAAAGGAACGCTTAAACTAACATACGACGAGAACAAAGCAAAACTCGCGGACATAATCAAGGCAATAGAACAAGACGGCTACAAAGTAGAGTCGCATAAGGAAAGCAAAAAATAGGTGAAAAAAATATGACTAACAAGAACCACTCAAAACACATCACACTCAAAATAAACAACATGACGTGCACAAGCTGCGAAACAATAATAGAAAAAAGCGTGAAGAAAAAAAACGGAATAGAGAACATAAGCGTAAATTACCAAGAAGGACTGGCAAAAGTAACTTACGACCCGAGCAAAGCAACTCTTAAAGACATACAAACTGCGGTCGAAGAAGCAGGATACAGCATAGAAGAAGACGCGCCAAGAAAAATAAGCATCTCGCACATAGGGCTTGGAATATTCATAGT
>CAZJAE010000041.1:0-7579 GCA_964544205.1 uncultured archaeon | reverse complement strand
AAGGCTGATGCAGAATTTGAGTCATTATACAAAGCAAAAATCTCCGCACCATAACTTCCAACAGGAGTCCCCGGAGGAATTGAAAAAGAAACATTAAACTGCCTGCACGCTCCGGAATTAACAAGAATTATTGGATTTCCGCCATGATCAAGCGCCGGGAGCGAAAACCAGTCAAGCATATTGCCGTCCTCGCTTGAACTCTTATCCCAGACAATTCCCTGCACAAGAGAATCAGAAGAATTACATATTGAAAAACTCTTCACTACAGACTCTCCTGCGGGGGATGAGAAAGAAGTGTTTTTAGGATAAATTGAAAGCGCGCTTGCTAAAGGAAAAGCCTCTACAGAGAAAACAGTCCTTCGAGAATAGTTAGAATCACTCACACCATTGCTTAGCATGGCAGTGATTTCAAAAACGCCGGCATAATTGCCGTAAGCCGAAGAGTCAAGAAGAATATTAAAATCAACAAACTTTGATTCCCCGCTGTTTAAAACAAAATAACCGCAGTCCCCGCACACAGACAAGACAGCGCTTGAAGAAGAAGGGAAATTAGAATCAATCCAAAAATGCGCAGGAAAGTTAGAAACATTCCTTACAGTAAAATACCCCTCTGCAGTGCTTGACTGCTGGGCTGAAAGAGAAATACTCTCGGAACTCAATTCAAAATCATCATATAATAGCTTCACAACGTTCCCGTCAAAATACAGGTTCGCAAAATAAGACCCTGTAACATACCTGCCGTTCTCCATCTTCCACCCGCCGACAATCTCGACATCACTCGAACTCAAAACATCCCCGCCGTTTGAAAGAGCCAAATCAACCTCCCTGCCGTTAATGTAACTATCTTCAAGCCTAAGAGACGCAGGAATCTCAAGCAAAATCCTCGACTTTGAGCCGGCGCCGGAAGAGTAAAGCACATTAGCAGTGTTAACAATCCTGTCCACAGTCACGCGCGCAGTCGCCTGCTCCCTCGCCACAGCGCTTGAATTCACCTGATTAGTGTAAAGCGCAAAAATAATGCTTAACGCAAGCATAGAAGCAGCAAGAATCAATAACAGCTCAACAGTAGTCTGTCCGCGTTTCATTACCAAATAAAAGATTCAAAGTATTTATTCATTGCGAAATAAGAAAAAAACCCCTTCAAAAGTATTTTATAATGAAAACGCCCTCTTACTAGCGAATGATGAACGCGACATTCATGAAAGAAGCCCTGAGCGGGGCGGACAAAAAAGTTACTTTTGTAATGCTAAACCAAAAACAGGAAAAAGACACTATTGAGTTCACCATAAACGCGCTTTTAAACCAAATGAAAAAAATAGTCCTCATAGCATTCTCAAAACAGCCTTCGGATTCTTTTAGGAAAATGATTGAACAAAACGACAACATTTCGCTCATTGATTGCTCGGGTTCAATAGAAACAGGGACAAGGACACAATCGATAAGAAACCCTTCGGATTTAACGAGCCTGCAGGTAGCGCTTGACAAAATAGACCAGGAAATAAAGGGCCCAAAAACAATAATCTTTGATTCGGTAAACATGATGGCAATATACAACAACAAAGAAGACTTTGGAAGATTCATCCACCTCTTAAGCAACAAAATGAGACTCAAAGAAAACTCGCTCATATTCTTTACAGCAAAAGAATCAACGAGCCAAAGCGCGCTTGAAGTAATGCAGGAACTTGCGGACAAGACATATGATTACAGCAACCTGCTAATTGGAGCAATATCTGTTTACGAATAAAAAAAGAATAATCCCCAGAAGAAGCCCAGATTATCAGTTCAGAGAAAAATTAAGTCAGAATACTTCAACATCAGGATAAATTGCGATACCATCGCCCTCAAAATTCATCGCGCAAATCTTGTTAGTGTGCCTCGTGCCCCTCATCTTAATGACTTCCATTGAGTGAATCCTAATTCCCCTCTCCTGGTCGTGGGCGTAATAAAGCGAAACAATAGCATCGCTGATAAAACCAATGCTTCCTTCTTCCTTCTCCACGTCGCTTGGAGAATCCTCGCACACAATCATTGAAGTAACCCCCCATTTTCGCAAGAGGTTAAAAAACTCAAGGATTTTCTCCCTCCGCTTATACTCGTCCCTGAACAAAAGCCCGTAAGCAGTAATCGAGTCAACAACAACCCTCTGAGCACTTATCTCTGCAAGCGCGTCCCTAATCTGCCCGCCCCCCTCTTCAAGAATCTTAGTAACCTGGTGAGGCTTAAACTCAAGCAATCGGAACTTGTTCTCTTTCTCAAGCTTCTCAAAATCCCACCCGAACTGATTAGCGTGCCTAAAAAGAGACTCTCTATCCTCCTCAAAAGTCACAAAAACCCCCGGCTCGTTAAACTCGGCAGCGCCCTTGTACAAAAACTGGAGACTTAAAAGAGTTTTTCCAGTTCCAGACGCGCCCACTACAAGAACAATTGACTCCCTCTCAAAACCACCGCTGATGAGCTCGTCAAAACCATTAATTCCAGTCTTTACCCTCGTCTGCGGACTCCCCTTATTAACACGCTCAACAACAAACTTCTTGTCATCAAACCCGCCCAAATCATCTTCAGCGCCAAGCACGGAACCGATAGGCTTAATCTTAATAGAGCCCGACGGGTCGGTGTTTATGCTAAAACCCGGCTGGGAAAACGCAAGCTTACTCTTGCTAAGAGAAAAAACATTATCCTCTTCAGGCATTAATACCACGAACAAAATTAACAAATAAACGATTTTAATCTATTTAAAGCCGACGTTTAAAGCGAAAACAAAACAACAAAACAACGCTCAAAAAAACACTCTTTTTAACAAAAAAATAGATACTTGGAGAGGAAAAAATCCCCCCAAGAATAAACAACCGCGGCTATTTAGAAGTCGCAAGCTCTAACAGTCTTTCTGCCGTTCTCTTTTGCTCTTGCAGCAGCTTTCTTAATCATTTTAGCTACTTCAGCGCTCAAAGCGTCAACAGCGTCTCCTGCAGTGTTGCAGTCTTCAGCCTTGATTGCGTCTTTTACTTTTGATGCTACTACCAATACTTCTGTCATAAATAAAACCCCCTTTGCATAAGCGGGAAATACTAAAAAAATCTAATAAAACCCGCTACAAAGCTACCCAAGAATGAGATGTAAAAGGTATATAAATTAAATGGTTCAAATTGACGATTTAACGCATTTTAAATGCCTTTTGGGGGTTTAAATCAGTGCCTGTGATGATGCAATTATTACTCTGATTAGTGATGAGTGATGGGCGAGCTGAGGCAGTTGTATCGAGCGTTAGCGAAGATACTACCCAGACGCAAACCGGCTGGGCGGTTTTGATGGGCGAGCTGAGGCAATTAGTTAAATATTAAAAAGAACTAACTTATTTGTTGATTTTATGGGAATAATCAGAAAAGCAAGAATGGGACTCGCAGTAGGAATAGCAAAACGAGCCCAGTTAGACAAGAGAGAAGCCCGAAGACTAAACGACGAAGTGTTCAAGCCGAAATTGGGCCAAACCAGACTGCACATACTAAAACACACGACGCAACCCATTCACCCAAGAATGCAGCCCGAACACGGATTGTACACTTACACAAAACAAGGAAAAGCAGTCATAACGAGGAAAGGCGAAAAACAACTCGCTGAAGCAGCGTGGCTTGACAACAAAGCGAACAAAATGAGAAAAACAGCAAGGTTCGTCGCGGGAAAAAGACAGCCAAAAAAATGAACCCGGCAAAACTTCAACAAAACTAATTTTCAGGCAAAAAAGACACTATGCCCAAAAAATATTTACTTTCTTGTTTTTCCAAGATTAAAAACAACCCAAGCGCCTGCCATTACTCCTTCCTTTGGACCGCCAAGCCTGCCGGCATCAAGCGCTATTCCGCCAAACTTTGTGGGAAAGAAAAACTCCACATCAACAACGGGCTTTTCCCTCTCACTCATCCTCAAACCCAAATCAGTCGAGACTTTTCCAAGATTAATTCCAAACAATTTGTGAACATCCCCCGCACCGAGCCTGATTGAGTTTCCTTTAGAGTAATACCCCTCGTCAGCAAGGCTCAAGTAAGGCGTGAAACCGCTGTTGAGTTTATAACCAAGCGAAAACCGATTAGCTTCATTAACGTGGTGGAACTCTCCGACAACGCTCTTGTGAGCAAAAAGAACCCCAGCGCTCATTCCCTTAAACTCTGGACGCTCATTAAGCTTTGGACTCAACAAACCGACATCAACAAGCGTGTCAGAGCCGATCTTAAACCTCTGAGCAAGCCCAATCTTAACGCTGTCCCTCAAAGACTCGCCCTGCTTAGAAATCCCATTCTCCACAATAGCGACAGGACCCCAGTCAAAAGTCCTCTGAGAAATCCTGATATTAGAAAAAGAATTTTCCTCCTTGGCTAAAATGCTTGGATACGCGTGAAACAAAGTAAGCTGGCTCTCAGCAACTTTTGCCCTCAGAGCAGGACTCAACGCAGGCTCAACTCCGCCCATGTGCCTAGTCGCAGTCTGCGCGTGCCCCTTAACGCCAATCATTGAAAGACCAAGCGCAAGCGAAAAAGAAGCAAATTTTGGATACTTTCTGAAAATCAAAGGCACTGTTCTTTTCACAATTTTTCTGCCTGCACCAGCGCGTGATTTTGCCCTGACAGATTTCATCCGCTCAACAGCGCGTCTGAAAAACTTTTTAGACTTCCCAGCAAAAGCCACTTCATCACCGCAAAAAAATTCTAAAAATCAAGGCAAGACTCTCTCAAGAGAGTAATAATTAACGCAGTCCTCTGAATCAATAACCGCTACAAGCGCAAGCGTGTGAAGATTAGCCGACAGCCGCGCAATCCTGCTCAACTGAGGCATTGAAAGCTTCTCAGACTCCGAAGCCACGTGAATAACGTACTGCGAATGCTCTTCGCCCATCTTTTTCCCCCGCGGATAAACCCTAAAATCAAATCCAAACTTAAGCCCGGTCTTGACGCAGTACCCCTTCTCGCGCAAATCAGAATACACCGCAAACTTTGAGTAAAAAGACTTATCGCCCTCAAGCGCAACAGAAAAAATCTTCTTCTCCCCCACCTGCTTATCCTTCTTGTCAAGCACAACAATTTTTCCGCTCTTCAAAAGAAAAAGCGTTTCAAACAAGTCAAGAACAAGACTCCTGCCCTTGCTCTCGCCAAAACCCTTCTCCACAAGAACCCCTTTGAGCGAAGCATCCTCAACAACGCCCTTGTTTTCAAACAAATGCACAAAATTCATCAAAATCACTTCTTTTTCTCACCAACAGGAGACACCGGCAAGTCAATAACCTCAAACTGCACTTTGTTCTTCTTAAGCTCCTTTAAAATATCCTCAAAAAACTGAATGTCCTGCTTTACAAGAACCACCTTGTCAGCCTTCCTAATCAAAGCGATTGAAACAATCTTTGGAATAGTAGAACCCCACTCGGTTAGCTCGTCATACTTTTTCCTCTTCGCCCCAATCTCCTTCTTAAGCGCATCAAGGACAATCCTAAACTGCCTCACTTCGCCAATCGCAGAGCCCGCCTTGGGGTGAAAATCCTTATCAACAATCTGGAGAAGAATAACCTCGTCAACCTTGGAACAAACCGCGTCAATAAACGCAGGCTCATTCTCCCTGCCAGTCAGGATAGGAACAAGAATCTTCATAAAAGCCAACAACAAGAATAGGGTTAATCAGGTTAAAAACCTATTTTGAACGCTACGCTTAAATATTTCAAAGCACTCCATTTTCGCATGAAGACGCTTGAGTACGACATAAGCGAAACGGCAAGACTATTTTCCGAAAAAAAAGTCCTTGACTTAAGGGGGCTTGGAAACAGGCTGATAAGGGAAGCCGCCCTATCAAACGACTACGCAAAAGCAGAACTTGGAGTAATAGCATACTCTCTCCACAAAATAGAGACAAAATCGCACTTTGTCAGAAGCCCGCAGTGGGGAAAAATAAAACAAGCAATAAGCTTTGAACTTTCAAACGCCATAAACGCTACAAGAGAAAACGACGCGGCGGCGCTCATGGGCGCGCTAAAAAAAGTAATTATACACATAATGAACATAGACAACGAGCTTGGAAACTACGCCCAAGGGATTTACGAAAAGGCAAAAGTAAAACAAGCATCGCTTGCATACAGCTACGGACTCAGCGTAGCGCAAAGCGCGGCGCTCACAGGCGCGGACGCAAAAGAACTCCAAAACTACATCGGGTTCACAACAATGCACGACGAAGAACTGGAAATAAAATCAATAAAACAAAGAGTGAACGAAATGAAAAAACTCCTTGAAGAGGACTAAAAAAATAATATTTAAAAAAACAAAAAATGGATTTGAGAAAATGAAGGCAGTAATAGACACAGGAACAATGATAACCCTCTCAGGAACCTGCCTGATGAACGTATTCAAGGGATTTGTCAAAGCAAACAACATAGAGCTCCTCGTTTCAAGCACCGTTGCGGAAGAAAGCGTATGGAAGCCCCTCACAAACAAGCGCTTCGCGCTCAACGCGGCGAGAATAAAATACGCAATGAGCGAAAAAACCGTGCAGGTAATACCGTCAAACTCCGAAATAGCAAATATGGAGCAAAAAATACTCAACGTGGCAAATAACTGCTTTTACGCGCAGGGAACGCCCATGAAGATAATACAAGCAGGAGAAGCCGAAGCGCTCGCACTTGCAAAAATATTCGGAGCCAAAGCGCTGTTCATTGACGAAAGAACAACAAGATCGCTCATAGAAAACCCAATAAGACTCAAACAGGTTCTTGAAAGAAGACAAGAACAGGAAATAACGATGAACGAAGCAAACATAAACACAATCAAAAACATGTTCCCAAAACTCTTAATGTTTAGAAGCGTTGATTTAATCGCATCGGCATACGAACAGGGACTCTTCAACCACGAACTCGCGCACGGAAAACTCGAACTTGAAGCGGCGCTCTACGCTGCGAAATTCAACGGGTGCGCGGTGAGCGAAAAAGAGATACAGGAATACATAAGCACTTACGGGCAGAAGAATTAGAAAAAGAAAAGGTGGATGGATTTGAATATAGACACAGCAAAAAAAGAAGACGTGCCGTGGCTTGACCAGAAAATAAGCGAAGAATTTCCATACACGCAATTCACGCCCCAGAAGATTGAAGAAAAAATAACAGACCCGAAGTTTTTAGTCCTAATCGCAAAGCAGGAAAATATTTACACCGGATTTTGCGAAATAGAACTCTTTTTGGACAAAAAAGAAGCAAGACTCAACGGAATATACGTAGAAGACGCTTGGAGAGACCAGGGAATAGCAAAAGCCATGATAGCAAGAATGCTTGAATACTGCAAAGCCAATAAGATAGAAAGATTATTTTTGCTCGTAAAAAAGACGAACGAAAACGCAAAAGCGCTTTACAAGACAACAAAATTCACTTTTGAAAAAATTCATGAGAAAGAAATCGAAGGGACAGAAGTAGAAGTATGGTCCCAGATTGTTCCAAAGGAAAACCCGCACAAGAGAAAAACAGCCTGACTAAAAAAATTACTTAACACTATTTTAACAACAAGTCCTCAAGCGCAATCTCGCGCCTCTTCTTAGGATCCAAAAACTCGTCAATCACAAC
>CAZJAE010000040.1:0-7711 GCA_964544205.1 uncultured archaeon | reverse complement strand
CAACCGCCCATATCTATAGCGTCAGCTTCATAGGCAAAATAAGCCTAAAAACTAAGTATTATCCCCAAAGAAACCTTTAAAAACGTGATTTGGGGGGCTCAAAAAAGCGCGGGTTTTGCTTACCCGCACCATGAGTATGTGTTGTCTTTTTTGCAGAGTTCTTCCTTTATTGTGTTGTTTTCTTCCTTTAGCGCGTCTATTTGTCCTTGTTGTTCTTGTATTGCGCTTGTTAGTATTGCTTCAAACCCGCTCGGGTTGTACCAGTAGTATCCGTTTTGGTCTTTTGTCACCATTTCTGGAACTACTTCTGCGAGTTCTTGGGCTAAGAATCCGTAGTATTTCTTGTCGTCTGAAGCGTACATTGTGAGGTATTTGTCGTTGTATTTGAATTTTACTGGTTTTAGGTCCATGATTTT
This sequence comes from uncultured archaeon, assembly GCA_964544205.1. Classification (GTDB taxonomy): domain Archaea; phylum Iainarchaeota; class Iainarchaeia; order Iainarchaeales; family JAAZKV01; genus JAAZKV01. Next base: position 7,295 of record CAZJAE010000040.1, on the reverse strand, counting down.
TTCTAGTCCGTTTATGTCGTTTGAGAGCACGTCTTTTAGTCTTGAGTCGGAGATTGATGTCCATGCGGTTCCTCCGCTTGTCTTGCCCGCATCTCCTGCTACTTCAAGCGCGTAAGTTGCAGGGGTTCTTCCTATTCCAAGTCTTCCTGAGTTTGTTAGCCTCATTCTTTCCGTGCTTGTACCGCCTGATCCTGGGGCGAATACCATGTCGCTCCACTCTGTCGCTATTCCGCCCATTCCGTCAGGTATTCCGTATAGAGTGCTTCCTGTCGCGTTTGTTACGAGTCTTATTGTTCCGCCTGCGTATGTCGCTACTTGCATGCTTGCTGATCTGCTTCCTGTGGTTTGATTGTTTTGGACTGTCATTACTACCGGCGCCGCAACTGATTTCATTAATTGGAAATCAACTACTGGAGTCGCTGTTCCTATTCCAACGTACCCGCTTGGGAGGACTGTTATAGGCTCAGTCCATGTTGCTCCGTCGTAATAGAATAATCCAAGCCGGTTAGTATCTTTCCTTGACGCAATCTGCCATTGCCTAGTTCCATACGAGTTCATTTGTATTAATGAATAATTTGCTGGAGAGCCTGCCCCGTCAAGTACTAGACCTGCCGAACTCGTGTCGCTTTTTATCTGGGCTGTTCCCCTAACATCAAGAGTGTATGATGGAGATGTTGTTCCTATTCCAAGTCTTCCTGAATTGGTTAAACGCATTTTTTCGTTTCTGCTTGTTGATCCGTTGGTTGTTGTTGCAAAAAGCATGTCGGTTCCTGATTGGCTCAAGTTCCAGTCCTGCGAAGAGTATGTTTCTATTGCCGCAGCGTTTCTGAAATTGTTATTATTGTCATACGTCCCTGCGTATACGAGTGTCCCTATTCTATCTCCGCTTGATATTGCCGCGCCATCATTAACTCCAAGAGTTATCCCGGCAGTGTTTGAGGCTCCTGATGCGCCAGTGTAGATTAATGAGAGTGATGACGTTGATGGAGCTGAGTTTAGGACACCTATTCGCGGATTTGCCGAGCCAAATGTTTCGCTTGCGCCTCCGAGTATGAGGGATTTGTTTGTCTTGTCCCAAGTAAGGTTGGAGTCTCCTCCGAGTGTTCCTGAATTGTTGAATTGTATTTGTCCGTTGCTTCCTCCTGCTGTTGCTGTTCCTCCGCAGGTGTTCCAGTTAATGTCTGCTCCGTTTGTAGTCAGGCATTTTCCGTCTTGTCCTGTCAGCGACGGAAGTGTTAGCGGCGCTGTTGCTGTTTTTAGGTAAGTATTATTTAGGTTTGTGTCAAGAGTGCTCCACCCTGTTTGGAAGTTTGTGTCTATCGCGCTTCCGCTTGGAGAGCATATTCCTACTTCGGAGTTGTTTACGCAGATTAGTGTTGATGGTCCGTCGAACATTGCTCTTGTTACTGCTTGGCTTCTTTCTACTGTTATGTCTGTGCTGTCTGTTGTTGTGTCGTCGCCAAGCGAGTCTCTGAATTGGAATGATAGGTTGTCAAGCGTGCATGCCGCGCTGTGGCAGGGGTTGTCGCGTGCGAGATAGAATGTTCTTGATTCGCCTGGCTGTATTTGCGAGTCTGTTGTGTTGAATGTTTTTGCGTCGCCGTTTGCAGTGTATCCGAATAGTGAGACTGCTCCAGCAGTGTTGTTTTTTATTATAAATGCTGTGTTTCCGGGCTGGTCGATGTATGCTTGTTCGAGCGCGAGGCTTTGTCCTTGCCAGAAGTCTCTTGCGAGGTTTACTACTACTGCTACTGCTTGGGATGAGCCTGCGCAGTTAATGACTGCGTCTGTTATGAGTCCGCTTTTTGTAGCGTATTGGAGGAGTACTTTGCCGTCTGAGAATTTTTCTCCGGATTCTTTTGCGCTTATTCCTCTTAGGGTGAATGTCTCGCCTTTTCCAACTTTGCTTTTCATTGCAGTTGTGTTATAATCGTAAAATGCGCCAAGTCCCGTTGCTTGTATAGGGTAGATGTCTCCGCCGGTAGCGTTTCTTAGCGTTAGTCCTACTCCGCCTTGTCCTTCGACTACGCTCCATTCAAGCACGTGAATAGCCTGGCTTTGGCTTTGGCAGGTTGCGCCGCTTGCGGAGTTTCCTGTGGCGTACATTATCACGCCAAGCACTACTGCTATTATTGCTATTGCCCATCCGTATGTTAGTAAAAATTCTGCTGCGCCCTGTCCTTTTTGCATAAAAAAAACCCCTTGAATTAGTAAGCGTGTTGGTAAATAAAATACTTCCTTTATTGAGCTTAGGGATTAGTTTTTTTACTGCCAGGCATTGCTTTTAATTCTCCGCCACAAGAATATTATGTATGGCTTTGCGTAGAGTCAAAGGAGCTTATTCTAATCCGCGCGTAATGGTTACTGCGCTTAATTTGTCAAAGAGGCAGGTTCCAAGAGCCGAAATTATTGCGAGTATTCAAAAGAAATATTTTCCAAAGTATAGTATTGAGGAAGTTGATGCAGCATTTTCTCCTAAGGGCGGGCATTCTAAGAGGATTGTTGATGAAGTTAACAGGTATGGCGTGAATGGAGAGCTTGTTCCCAAGACAAAGAAGGAAGTTATGAGAAGCATTTTGCTTCATCAGTCAAGGATGAAGGCTAATTTGGTGAAGCAGAACGCAAATCCAGAGTTTAGGAGCAAGATTCAGGCTGGGGCGAGCGCTTCGCTTAAGGAGAGGCACAAAGACCCTGCATTTAAAGAGAAGCTCGCTCAGGGTACGCAGTCTTTTTGGAAGGATTTTGGCGATACTCCAAGGATGAGGCTGAAGAGGAGGCGTGATGGCGACGCGCTTAGGGAGCGAAACAAGGATCCTGGTTTTGCGTTGAAGAGGTGGCTTGCCCATATGGAGCACTTCGCTCCAAAGAAACTTAAGCGTGTTAAGGGAGCTTATTCTAACCCGAAAGCTCTTATTACTGCAGTAAATCTTGCGGGTCAGGGGAAGAGCAGGGCAGAGATTTTTGAGGTTGTTCATAAAAAGTATTTTCCGAAGTACTCGCTTGATGAAGTGATTAAGGCTTTCAGCCCGACTTTTGGTATTACGCTTAAGATTACTAAAGAGCTTGAGCTTTTGCGCCAGCTTGGAGAACAGGGTGGCGTTTCTAGGGAGAAGAAGAGGGAAGTTGCGAGGAGAATTAATTCGCTTGCAAAGCAGCTTAGGGAGAATATTGTGAAGCAGAACGCAAATCCAGAGTTTAGGGCTAGGATTGAAACTAATGCGAGTCTTGCAATGAAGGAACTTCACAAGGATCCTAAGTATAGGCGGGCTTTTCTTAAAGGTCTTTGGGAGCATATAGTGAAAAATTTTGGTTATCCTAAAGCGGTTGTCGTTAAAGAGAGAATTAGAAAAGAGGCGCGCGCGCCTCGTCCTCCGAGGGCTGGTGTTCCTGACTGGCCGACTCAGCTTGCTTTTGAGTCTGCAACGGATGCTGGGGGAAACGAGTTCAGCAGGGTTATTGCTGCTACTCACGAGACGCCTGCGACAAAGTTTTTGTCGCATGAGCGCGAGTCTGTTCTTGATCATGCGCTTGGCTCGTCTCTTTCTCCTGCGGAACAGAAGCTTGTGAAGCTTCATTTTGGTTTTTTTGGTGATGTTTCAAACGAACAGATTGCGAGGGAAGTTGGAATTACAGAGCTTGAGATTGCGCCGATGCTGCTATCTGCTGTGAAGAAGCTTGGAGAAAATAAGCAGTTAAAGCGGTTAATCTTGGAAAAGTGATTTTTGAAAGGATAAAATTTGTTTGTTGTCAAGCAAATTTTAGTTTGCTCTTTTTGCGGGGCTTTGTTTTGTTTTTTTAGAATTTGATTTGCATTCTTACGCTTGTGTATTTTTTTCCGTTTAATTCGAATGTTCTTCTTTTTGTTTCTTTAAACCCCATTTGGGTGTATAGTGCAATCGCTCATTTGTTTTTAAGCGTTGGGTCGAGTTCTATTGCTTTTGCTTTGTTTTGTCTTGCGACGTGAATTGCCTCGGATAGGGCTTGTCTTGCGAGTCCTTCCTTTTTCCATCCTTTTTTGGTGTCTATTCCCCAAATTTCGTATATTTTTCCAATGCGCGGGGCTGTTTTTACAATCATTCCGACTCTTGCTGCTTCTTTTCCGCGCGGGCTTATTATTTGCACTCTTCCGTATGGGTATTTGTCGCCGCGCATTGTTGTTTCTGTTTTTTGCACCAGTCCTTTTCTTGTTGTATGCATCAGTTCTCTTTCATATCTGATAACTCTTCGAGCGTCATCTATTGTATGGACATGCCTGTTTTTTTCAAGCCCTGCTGCTGCGAGGAATCCTTTTTTGGGTTTTTGTTTTTGTCTTGGATTTTGATTTTTGGTTCTCATTATCATCACTTTTTTTGTTTTCCTGTTAAGTCAAGCGTCATTTCGTATTCGCCTGTCGTTTTTAGTATTATGTCTTACTCTTTTTCTGTGTTTAGTTTGAATCCGAATTTCTGGTATGCTTGTTTTGCTTGTTTGTTGCCTTTTTTAACGTTTAGCCGGAGTTGCGGGATTTTATTTTGTTTTGCTATTGAGGTTATTTCGGAGAGCATTTGTCTTAACAGCCCTTCTTCTCTGTATCTTTGTTCTACAAATACGTCTAATATGTGGAGGTAGTTTGTTTTGTATCCTGTTACGTGGACAAATGAGCTTTTTCCTATTTTGTTCCCGTTTTTTGAGACTATTTTTACTCCGCCTATTATTCTGTGCGTGTGGGTGTGTGTGATGGATACTGTTTGGCGCATTTCTCCCCTTGTTGAATGGGTGAGTTTTCTTGAGTAAGCGGTTGTTCTTTGGAGCGGGTTCTTTTGGATTGTTCGTTGTCTTGCCGCAAGGCTTGCTGTTGTAAGTTGTCCTTTTTTCTTTTGCATTCTTTGTGTCCGAGCTGTTGGCATGATTAATTATTGCCGCCGGGATTAATGAGCTTTTCTAGAGCACGGTTTTTTTAAGAGCTTGCGCTGAATCCTTTTGGTTTGTTTTTGTTTTCTTTTTTGCTTTTTTCATTTTGTTCGAAAAAGTAGTACACCATTGTGTTTGTGCTTTGCTGGATTGCTGTTACACTTAGGCTTGCAACCGGACTGCCTGTAACTACCCATGTTATTCCAAGCGTTGTTAACAGCGTAACTGCCCTGAATTTGAGGGTTTTTGTCACTGCAGGAGTTAGTCTAAATGAAGTAATGTTGCTTAGAATGTCTTTTTCGTATGCAAAGTTTGGTTTTGCCGGGTCTAACCTTGCGTCTTGGGCTTGCGCGGTAAGAGCGTTTTTTGCACCCCATTTTTTTGCGGCGAATTTTTTCTGGCGAGTGCTTACGCCGTCTGAGTTATTTTCTATAGGCATTTTATTCGAACGGAGTAAAGTGTTAACTAGTATAAAAGCTTTGTTAATGTGTGAGTGTTCTTTTCGCTGTTTTTCTGGTTTTTGGCGTTTGTTTTTTGTTTTTTGGTTCATTTTGCTGGTTTTGTCAGCAGGAAGAGCACCGGGCTTCTTGCGTCGTTTCCTTTTAGCTTTTTTTCAAGGGCTTTTCTTTCAGCAGGCAGCGGGCGGTGAAAGCTTTCGCTCACGGCGTATGTATAGGGTGTTATTTTGTATCCTCGTTTTATCAGTGAGAGCGCTACTGAGGGTATGTGGGTGTAGTCTATGTGTGTTGGTTCTTTTATTTCTCTGATTGTTTTTTCAAGCGCGGGCGTCAGGAGGTTTGTGATTCCTATTGATATCAGCATGGATTCTTTGTATCCTTCAAATTCTCCTGCTTGGAATATTTGTTTTTCTTTTTGCTCTATGTTTCGAAGCATTTTTGCAAATATTCCTTTTTTTGTAAATTTCATTACTTGTCTGTGTCCTCTTGTAGCCCATCCGACCATCTCGCCGCTAATCCTTGCTTCTACTCGAAATACGTGTTTCATCAGCATCGAGTTTTCGTTCACGCTGAGGCTTTGAGCTATTTGTTTTCTTGAAGTTGCTTTTTCTGCGCGTCTTTGTTTTGCCTGCATGATTGCTCTTTGCTGTCTTGGAGTTAGTTTTGGTTTGCTTACTCTTATGCGTCCTTTCATGTCGCGGTATTCGCCGGCGCCCGGTCTTCTCGTGCTTGCAGGCATATTAATCAGTCGTAAGAGTATACGCACTTTACTATTCCGTTTTTTGTTTCTTCTATGTTTGCGTATCCGAGTCCTTCAAAGTGGATTATTCCTTTTGCGTCGAGTATGCTTTTTGACGAGAATCCTCTTTTTGTGCTCCCGTCGCTCATTAGTATTTCTACATCAGCGAGTTCTTTTACCCATGATATAATTGGGTGTTCTGTTTTTGAGTAGGATATGAATGTAGCGTTTGCGTTCAATTCGCCTGCTTCATCTATTTTTGCGTTGAATCCTTTTTTGAATCTTATTATTGTCCCTTTTTTGCTTTTGTATTTTGCGAGTTCTTTTTTGTCAACGTATAATTTTTCCATTCCTGCTTTGAATTCTATTTTGCGTCCGTATTCTTCTCCTTCATATTTCTATTTGCGCGGCTTCTTCAAAGAACGGGTATTCGCCTGCTTCTCCAATGATTGCTTTGTTTGCCGCTGCGAACATGTCAAGCGATATTTTTACTTCTTTTAGGCTTAGTCCGCAGTCGAGTATTACTTTTCGTATGGCTTCCGGAGTGAATCCTCTTCGTCTAAATGCTTTTATTGTCGCCATTCGCGGGTCGTCGTATCTTTCTACTCCGAGTTCTTCCATTATTGCTTTTATTTTGCTTTTTGACAGTGTCATGTCGCCGAGTTTTGATATTTTTCCATGGTAGTAGCAGTGCGGGTATGTCCAGCCGAAGTGTTCGTAGAGTTCTTTTTGTTTTTCTTCGTTTGTCATGTGTTCTTGTCCGCGGATTATGAGGTTTACTCCCATGTCGTGGTCGTCTATTGCGCTTGCGAGGTTGTATGAGGGCCACACGTGCATGCCTTGTGCGTTTGGGTTAGGGTGGTTGATTTCGTCCACTACTTTTGCCGCCCACCAGTCTCTTGTTGAAGGGTCTGGATCTTTTAGGTTTGTTTTTATTCTCACAACGGCTTGTTCTTCTTTTATTTCGTGCGCGAGCATTTTTTTCCACTTTTCCATGTGGATTTGGGGGTCTTTTCCCCTGCATTTGCATGGTTTTGATTTCCAGATGAGCGCTCTCCATTCTTCGCTTTCGCATTCGCAGATGTAAGCCATCCCGTCGGCGATTAGTTTTTCTATTATTTCGTAGTATCGCGCGAGTCTGTCGCTTGCGTTTGCTGTTTCGTCAAATTTTATTCCGAGCCATTCAAAGTCTTTCTTAAAATCTTTTT
>CAZJAE010000039.1:0-7888 GCA_964544205.1 uncultured archaeon | reverse complement strand
GCATTAAAAAAAAGCGCAAAAAGCTATAATTTTAATAACAATGACACACATGTTTGAAGGGTTTTTTGAAAAATGAAACACCCAATAATAAGGAAACTAATTTTAGTAAAAACAAAATGAAGAGCATACTGTCAGTCTCGGATTTTACAAGAGAAGACATAGAAACAATCCTCGCAAAAGCGAAAACAATGGAGAATACTCCACGAAGCCAAAAACAAGAACTGCTCCGCGGAAAAATAGTGGCAAGCCTGTTCTTTGAGCCTTCGACAAGAACAAGGCTAAGCTTTGAAACAGCGGCGCAGAACCTGGGCGCAAGAATAGTCGGATTCAGCGACCCAAGCGCCACAAGCACGTCAAAAGGAGAAATCCTTTCAGACACCATAAGAATAGTAGAAAAATACGCGGATTACATAGTAATGCGCCACTACATAGAAGGAGCGGCAAGAAGAGCCGACGAACTCACAACAAAACCAGTAATAAACGCCGGAGACGGGTCAAACCAGCACCCAACACAGACGCTGCTTGACCTCTACACAATACAAAAAGAATACGGCAAAATCGACGGAACAAGAATAATGCTCGCAGGAGACCTCAAACACGGAAGAACAGTCCACAGCCTGCTTGAAGCGCTTGCGATGTTCAAAGACATCCAAGTAACACTCGCGGCGCCAAAAGGACTTGAAATGCCAAAAAGCGTAATAGAAGAAACCGCTGACAGGATAAAAATCACCCAATGCGAAACAATAGAAGAAGGCGCGGCAAGTGCGGACGTTCTTTACGCCACGCGAATACAAAAAGAAAGATTCACAGACGAAAAAGACTACAACAAAATAAAAGACGCATACACAATAACGCAGGAGCTGCTAAATAACACAAACAAAGACATCAAAATAATGCACCCCCTGCCGAGAGTGAACGAAATAGAGCACGACCTTGACAAAACAAAAAACGCGCTCTACTTCAAACAAGCCGCAAACGGAATCCCGGTAAGGGAAGCAATACTCTCAATGCTGGAGGCGAGAGAATGAAGGACATAAAAATAACCCCAATAAAAAACGGAACCGCAATAGACCACCTGCACGCAGGAAGCGCGCAAAAAATACTCCAAATAATGGGAATACAAAAACAAACAGTCACAATAGGAATTAATGTAGACAGCGCAAAAATGGGAAAAAAAGACATCCTATTCGTAGAAGGAAAAGAACTGACTGAAAAAGAACTCAACAAAATAGCCCTCATAGGACACGGCGCGACAATAAACATAATAAACAGCTCCGAAATAGAAAAAAAATTCAAACTAGCGCCGCCATCCAGAATAGAAGGACTCGTTAAATGCGCCAACAAAAAATGCATAACAAACGCGGAAAAAATTCCCGCAAAATTTGACATCAACACACAAACAATGGAGGGAAAATGCAGATACTGCGAGCAAAAAATGAACGAAATAGAAATGCTCGAATCAATAACATGAACCGCGAGCACTCCACAAAAACCTTATCAGCGGACAAAAAAGGCGCGGCTACTTGAAGTAACGCTCAAGTTCGGAAACATCGCGCTTATTTGCCTCAAGCCCGAGGAGAAAAAGAACAATAATAATAACCAGAATCAAAACAGCAAAAAGCAAAAACTCAATAGATTCGAAAAAAGAAACAACCATAAGAATCAAAACTTAAAAGTCGACCCCATCTCCAAAAGAACAGGCTTTGTCTTCAAAACGCTCTTCTCAATCCTGCGCTTAAAATCAGGAATATCAATCTTCTTATCCTCAAAAACATCATACTGCATAGGAATAACCACATCAGGCTTAATTAACTTAGTAGCCCTGACAGCATCAACAACATCCATGCTCTTAGAACTAATCGGAAGAAGCGCGATATTCGCCTTAACCTCGTTAAAATTATCAAGAAGAGCAGTCACCCCTGCGTGATAAATCTTTTTTCCTCCGTAGTCAAGCAAAAAACCCAGCGGATAAAAACTCTTAGGATAATGCGCAGTCTTAGTTTTGATCTTAACTCCCCTGAGATTAATCTCCTCGTTTGAGCGAATCGCGCTCTTTAAGTTCCGCGGAAGAGTTAGTTTTTGAAGAGCCCCTTCATGCGCAACAACAATAGAATTATTCTTAAGCGCAATCTCCTCAACAGCCTTCGGGTCAAAATGCTCAGGAGTTTCGTTCGAAACAAAAATCAAAGACACGTTCTTAAAATCGCTCTGCTTGGATTTAATCTTCATCTTCTTCTTAAAATTAGTCTGAGTCGATTCAAAAATAGGGTCAATTAGAATACAAGAAGAGCCGTCGCATATTTTGAAAAAAGAATGTCCAAAATAAGAGAGCTCAACCATGACATATTTTTGTTAAACAAGGTTTAAATTCATACCTTACAGCAAAAATAGGACACTAATTTTGCGAAAAACGAACAATTAAAAAAACTAAGACGCACAAAATCAGTCATGAAAACGACAAACTACGCCAAAATACTCGCAATTATCGCACTGCTGTTCATAACCACATGCGCGTTTTCGGCAGAAATCAACTACTCGCTCACAACCCACTCAATAAACATACAAATAGGCACTGAAAACAAGGACTTAAACGAACCCGCAAAAGACACCGTGATAGAAAGATACTATATATACTTTGCAAGCAACGCCGACAAAGTCGCGTTCAGGGAAAAAAGCATAGAACTGGGGACAAGCATTGAAGAATGGAAAAAATTCAACCCAAAGTTTGTTTCAAGCCTCGGCGACAACACAATAAACAAAAAAATAGCATATAACGAAGGAGAAGACAGCTTCCTGCAAATAAGCTACACTCTGCCGGACCAGCTGATGGCAAAAGGAAAAGAAGCGTCAATGATGACGGAATACACGCTCAAAGTAAATTACTTCAACGCATTCTACCAGTCAGGCATGTGGATAATACCTGAAGGAACAAGAATAGTAATAGAACTCCCGCCAGGAGCAGAGCTAAGAGAAACAGTTGAACCGCAGGCAGAAATACTCACAAACGCGACCAGAAAAAACGTTGTGTGGAACGGATACAAAAGCACTAACAAATTATTTTTAGCATTCGTAATGTGGAAACAAATAACCCCAGTAGTGGACTTTGGATACATCACAAACTTTTTGACAAAAACAGAAGCTGGTTGGGCGATAATAATAGGAATAAACGCAATCCTCGCAGTGCTTGTGTGGAAAAGAAAAATAATCTCTTCAGGAATAGAAGGATTTGTTGAAAAACACTCAATGATAAAAGAAGAATAAAAAAAACTTGCAGATAAAAAATAAAAACGCGACTAATTACAGCTAAAAGAACTCAAGCAAGGAAAAAGCAGTGATTAAAGCGAGCAGCCAGAGTTTCTCAACTGATACTCTTTATAAGAAAGCCACTCAACTAACAAAAACTTGTGCTTCAACCCAAGGTCTGAAAGCTCTTTCTCAAAATCCACGCCCGGCAAGCCGACAGCAGTCCCCTTCTGGGAAGAAAAATCCAGATGCGCCTGAAGAACCTCAGGCCTTAACAAAAGCTTATACTGCAAAAAAGCCGCATCCTCCCTGTCCTTAAGCGAAAAGCTGAACGAAACAAGCTTCACTTCCTCAAACGGAGAATCCTTTGAAACAATCTTCCTTGATTTCTGAGTCCTTTTAGCCATCTTCGTTCACCTCACTTGAAAAAATTAAAATCCATGTAATACTCTTTATTCTCTTTCTCGCCAGAGAGCTTCTTTGCATCCCTCTTATACTTATACTTCACATCCTCGCTCGGATTAAGCTTGGACCACTCGTCCCAAGAAAGCGAGTACTGCCCCTGAACCTTATCCCTGTAAAGCTCAGGAATTACGTTAAACGCGCAGAAAGGAATAATTCTGCCGTCAGGCATTGCATAATGAATATCGCACCTCTCAACCCTCTGCTGGTCGTAGTTATACAAATCCATGAAATGCATCATTCCCACAAAAAGAGTCTTGTGGTGGAACTTTCCAAGCGCGTCATAATCGTGCAAAACAAGCGCGTCAAATAAAAGCTTCGCCAAGTCAAGATTCTTTGGAACCTTCTTTCTGTCAAGGCAGGAATTAATCTCAAACAAGAGCTTAGCAACCTCGACATACTTCGCCTGCGACAAGCCCCTCTCCCTCCACTTCGCAATATTTTGGGAATGCTGCCTCAAATAACCAAAAAACCTCTCCACATCAAAAAACTCTGGAAGAGGAATTACTTTATTGTCGTCATCAACAAACAAATACGTAGCCTCTCCGCAAGCGAAGTGAATATTCATAGTATACTGCTCATCATTAGTCATGGACTCGATGAATTCAGTAATTGAAGACACGCACGGAACCGGGAAAAAGTCCTTCTGGCCAATCGCACCCTTAGAAGTCTTCTCAATCAATTCAGTAGCCCTTGGGATAGTGATTCTCTCCTTCACCCTAAGAGCCTTAGGCATTCTGCCAACAAAAGAAACCGGCTGGAAATTAACTCCCCTGACAACATCAAGATTATTCAACGCGAAATTAATAATCGCGCCCACTTCGTGATCATTCACACCCTTAATAAGAGTAGGAACAAGAACAACCCCAATCCCCGCCTTCTTCAACTCGGCAAGAGCCCTTGGAACCTCGTAATGATTCTTTGGATTAGTCTGCGGAGTAACGCCGTCAAAAGACATGTAAACCGTAGTAACCCCCGCATCCCTAAGCTTCTTAGCCAAACCAGGAGTATGGGCAATATTAATTCCGTGAGTATTCAACTGGATGTGATCAAAGCCCCTCTTCTTAGCAAGCCTCATTATCTCAACAACATCCTTTCTCAAAGTAGGCTCCCCGCCGGTGAACTGAATAGCGTTAGGCGCTACAGGCTTTTGCGAGCGCAAATTAACAAGCATCTCGTCAATCTTTTCAAGAGAAGGCTCGTAAATCGGGTCCCCCTCCTTAGCGTAGAAGAAACAATACCAGCAGCTCAAATCGCACCTGTTAGTAATTGCAATATTTGCAAGAGCCGTGTGGTTATGGTGATTAGTGCAAAGCCCGCAGTCAAAAGGACAATTCGAGCCGTTGTTTAAAGTAGTGCAGACATTATACCGGTCAATGCCCCTGCTTGGCTGGGCAAACTTTCTCGCCCTCTCAAACTCTTTTGAAGACTCCCAATACATTTCGTCAAACACTCCATGCTCGGGACACTTTCTCTTAATAAAAATCTTTGACTTCTTCTGATAAACAGTCGCAGTAAGGGGCCTCTTGCATTCAGGACAAATAGATCTAGTTTTATAAGGCATTTTTGCGCCATAGCTAGGAAAAACCTTGCTTGAAATATGCTTTCTCTTAACTTTTGCAACTTTGCTTGAAGCCTTTTCAGCCATAGACCCACCAACCTTTGTAGCAAAATTTTAAAGCAACAACAATAAAAAGGGTATTATTTAGTGAAAAAGCGAAAAACACCCCTAAAAAAAGCTAACCAAACAGGGTGGACTGCTTGCCGTGAATCTTTTCAAGCACAGCATCCTTCTCAAGCCTCTTCGCTTCCTTGACTAACTCTTCAATCTGCTTATTGTCTGACTTTTTATTCAGCAAAAATGCCAAGTCATCCTCATCCAAGTCAAAAAACCACGTAAAACTCTTAGCAAACCTTTCAGAATCAAGCATTAAAGAAAAAAAAGGAAGATCCTTCATAGACTCCTTTCTTGAACAATGCATTTTCTTGCTGATCTTTGACGCTATCGACTTTCGCGACTCCCTCTTAGAAGATGATGAAGAGAGCGAGGACAAGATAGTCGGAAAAGCCATTGGAATAAACGAATGATAATCCTTCCTACGCGCAAGCGTCACCCCGCTTGTTGAAAGAGGAATAGAGTATTTCAAAAACCCCCAATGCTGGCGCCTCATAATCCTGCCGTTAAAAATATCAGCCCTGCTCAAAAAGTCAAACGCGCTCGCCGCGTCAATCGAGTCATACTGGCGCGGAATATTCTCCTCAACCCACAAACCCACCATTTCATAACCAATATCAGTCGCGTCAACAGCATCCCTAACTTCCTTAATAGACTTGCCCTTGAAAATCTTGGCCATTACAGGGAAAATCTTTTCCTTACGCTCCCTAAAAGAAAGAGCCTTCACATTATGCATCTTAATATCAGGCGCAAGCGACTGCGTGTCAAGAAGAGCGCTACGCATATCCCCAGCGCAGTCCCTCGCAAGCTCCTTAACAGCCTCATCCTCAAAAGTAATTCCCTCAAGAGAACAAATCTCCCTCAATCTCTTTGCAATGCTCAAATAATTAATCTTCTTAAACTCCAAAAGCTCGCACGCAGACCTAATACCCGCCATGGACTTGTCAGCATAAACATCATTCGCAATCACAATAACAGGATTAGTAGCCGTTTTAATTATTGAGAGAACCGCGCTCATTCCGCCCCTGTCCTTTGAAGACAAGCCGTCAATCTCATCAATCAAAACAAGACGCTTAGAGCCAAAAAGAGAAGAATTCGCAGTAGCAGCGCCGGCAATACGCTCAATAGAAGCCTTATCCCTCAAATCGCTCGCATTCATCTCAAAAAGCTGCCAGCCGAACTCTTTTGCAACCAAATACGCAAGCGCGGTTTTGCCAATCCCAGGATTGCCGTGAAAAAAAATGGGTTTCTGATTCTTCCCATCCTGCCAAGCGCCCGCCCACGCCCTCACCCTGTCCACAATCTCTACATTCCCAATAAACTCGTCAAAATTCTTTGGAAAATACTTATCAGTGAACAAATCAGCCGAAACCATGACATAAACCTGTTGCGAAAGAATTAAAACAAAACCATCCAAGCATGAAAGATTGATAAAATGATTCCGCAAAATATACCTGCATGGGAAAAATATACAAAAGAGCCACAAACCCAAAACAATACGACTTAGAAGACATAAACTGGATGAACGAAACCGCAGAGTCCCCGCATAGGATGTTTTATTACGAGTACCTGCAAAAATACAAAAACAAGTGGAGAAACGCAAAAATTCTTGACATCGGCTCGGGACTTGGGTGGCTTCTTGAAAAAGCAATCCAAAACGGAGCAATAATGGCGGAAGGAATAGAACCCTCGAAGAACAACTGCGAGATCTCAAAAAAACAATACCCTTATGCAAAAGTGAACAACACGGATTTTGAGAACTTCAAAACAGGCAACAAATACGGTGTAATAATGGCAATAATGGTTATGAACCACATCGCGGACGTGGGAAAAGCATTTGAAAAAATATACGCCCTGCTTGAAGACCGGGGCGAGTTCTGGATGATAATACACGACTTTGACTACGCCCAGACGCTTAGATTCGGATACAAAATCGAGAAAGAGAAAATAAACGACGACGAATACGCTATGAAAGTGGACAGAAAGGGATGGAAAATAATAGCTGATATTGTGAGAAAAGAAGAAGTCTACAAAAAAGAAGCACAAAAAGCTGGACTAAAGCTTATTGAAAGCGTCCCAATAACCCCAACCGCAGAACTTATAAAAAAAATACCCCACTACGGGACTCTTGGAAACACACCCACAAACAGACTGCTGCGCTTTGAAAAGCCAGCCCCAGACAGAGTTTAAAAAACCACACAATAAGGAATAATTTATGCAAATCGGAATAGTTGGAAAACCATCAAGCGGAAAATCGACATTCTTCAGCTCGGCAACGCTAATAGATGTTGCAATCGCATCGTACCCGTTCACGACAATAGACCCAAACAAAGGAATAGGATTTGTGAGAGTGGAAGACGCGGGAAAATACTTTAACGTTGTAAGCAACCCAAAACACGGATTTTTGGTAAACGATGACCCGAAAAACCCCATCAGGTACGTTCCGGTAGAACTAATCGATGTTGCGGGACTCGTGCCGGGAGCAAACGAAGGAAAAGGACTCGGAAA
>CAZJAE010000038.1:5669-7980 GCA_964544205.1 uncultured archaeon | reverse complement strand
CTGCTGTTTTGCCCCTCCTGCCTGCGGAGAGTGGCTGACAAAATAAGCTTTTTCTGGAAGGGAAACTACAAGCGAGCTGTCGTTTGGGAGCTTTGACATAAAATCAGTCCCGCCAATGCTTAACTCATAGGCTTTGCTCCCATTCAAATCAATTTTCTGGGCAAAACCAAACGCTTTCCCTGTGAGGTTCATCCTAACCGTGTTCTTGTCATTACCAAAAGTAGAGACACAGCTTAACCCGTCAGGAAAGTTTCCAAGCTCGCCCCCAACGTTGTTTAAAATAAATTCTTTTGGGCAGTAAACCTGCTCTGAAGATATTTCAATTATCTGGTAATTAGCGTCAGGAAGAGTCGAGGCGGTTTCCTTAAACTTTTCAATAACGCACTGCTCAGGGTATTCAACAAGGAGAACAAAAGTAGCGTCCGCGCTCCCGTCAGAAAGAAGCGAGTACGAAAAATCAGCCCTTTTTATCTTATCAGGAGTAGTTTCGCAAAGCGCAAAAACGCTTGCTGCAAGGAACACCAAAAACAACGCCAGAATAATTCTTTTTAGCATGAAAAGAATAGGGTTTAGGAGAATTTAAGTGTTTAGTTAAAGTCATTTGCTCAAAGTACCCACTTATCTGCAGGCAACATCATAACTGTCTTCAAAAGGCTGGCCCATTGCCGGACCCTTTCTGATTACAAACCCGTTGCATGTGGCCGGGGAAAGAGAGCTTAAGTCAACATCTTTTTTTACGACACCAAAAAGTGATAGTTTTACTCGCACACTGCCTTGGTTCTTGCATGGAGGCAGAAGCGAGCCAGGGGCTGTTTCAGGATACAAGCATCCGAGTCTTACAAGCTCTTGATTTGGGGCAAGGCTGTCAAAAGTATGCTCAAAATTGACTATTATTTTTGAAGAATTATTTATCAAAGAAACATTTGACACAACAGCTTTGCCGTCAATTACTTTTCCTGACAAAAACCCGGCGTATTGTTCAATGCTTGGCAATGCCATTAACTCGCTTGTTACATAAATATTCATTTCGCTTTCTTTTATTGATAGATTTTCAACTTTCGCTGCCCCTCCTGAAGGATTGTCTGAGCCAAGCTGGGCAAATAAGCCGTAATATTTCATAGAACTTGGGAATTTTTCTCTAATTTTTTCGCTGTTTATGTCAAGCTTTAAGTAATGCCCGTTGCCGTTGAATTTTCCAGTAAAAGGAGCTCCTTTTTTTGAGCCTATTGGAACAAAGTCCCCGCCTGTTGCGTCGACATTGCTTGTGAGGACAAAGTTTTTGTCAAGAGCATAGTCCACGTTTTGGAGCTGTTCAAAAGTATTCACTTCAAAAGGATCCTCTTCTGTTCCGCTTCCGCCGTCAAAGAATATTGCTTCCGGGGGCTTGCTATTGTCCATTGCGAGTGTTAGTTCGGTTGGAGTCCCTCCTTTTGGCACGGTTATTGTAATTTCGTCGCCCGCGGTTAGGTTGCAGGAGTCAATGGATGGAGCCCATGCTCCTGAAGTGAATGTCGAGCTTGTTACCGGGCAGGGGAGGTTTGACAATTGAGTGCCTTCTGCCGGGTTTGAGAAGAATATTTGCGGAGCAATTATTTGAGTGGGCGAGGGGTCGAGCGGGTTTTGTGGAATGGTTATATTATTTGGTCCTGAAAAGAGGATTATTTTTGCCCTGACTGAGTTCTGCATCGTGTCAATAATGTCATATATTCCCCTGTAGCTTGAATCTGCAGAGTCAAGCGATGCTTTGTCTTGGTTTTTTCCCTGGTTTATAATTGAAGTCACTGCAATTATTACTATCGCGGTTATGAGGATTGCTACGCCTATTATCAAGAGGTATTCTATTGCTCCTTGGGCTTTTTGTTTTTTTTGCATTCAAGATACAGGATGTTTGTATAATATAATCGTTTCCAAAAAGAGTTTTGTAAAAAGCAAGAGTTAGAGTTTCAAAAACGGATTTTATTGGAAGCTGAACCTGTCAGGCATTAGTCCGTGGGAGTGCATTAATTCCATTCTGCGGTGGTTTTTTGCAATTTCTTCTTGAGGATTTGTCAATAGTCTTTTTTCAAATCTTTCAAATTCTTTCCAGTTCCCTACCCCGCCGATTTGTTTTGAGTCAAGCGCGCGGAAAACGAGTGGATGTCCTCTTCCGATTGTAAGGTTTGCTGAGCCTTCAAAAAGCACATAATCCTGGTGTCCTGAGTTGTTGTTTGTGAAGGCGAGCGTCATAACATCCCCAGCGGGTCCTGCGAACTCGACATAGTCGTGGAAGTGAAATTTTTTCTTTTCCTTGTTGAATACTACTGCTCTTGCA
>CAZJAE010000038.1:0-5659 GCA_964544205.1 uncultured archaeon | reverse complement strand
GCTTTTATTCCTGCGGCGTTGAGAAGCCCTATTGCCAGGTTGCATCTTTCGGCGCAGTGGATCAATCCGATGGCTTTTGGGGTTTTTATGACATCGTGCGCGCTTCTTCTAAAAATCCTTTTTTTATCCGTAACAATGGCTGTGTTTAAGGGAACCTTTTTTAGAACCTCGACAGCTATTTCTCTTGCTGCTTCGTGAGGATAAAGTAAGTTTATCGTCTGGCTTTTGCTGAATTTTGCCGCGGCTTCTCTTACCAGCGGAGTGGCTCTTGTGGTTCGTCTAAATCTCTGCGGGTCGTACTTGCTCACTCTTTCGAATCGACCGTTTCGGTTTTGAAGAGAGGCATGGGTTTTGCCGTTTGCGGGTATTCCGTGGTGAGCTGATTCTGACAGCGGAGGTATTTGGTGAATCAAAGAAGGTCTTTTTTTTCCTACAGGCATATTAATAGTTTAATTAATGGTTGTTAAAAAGGAAGCAGGGAAGCATCCACATTTTGCTGGACAGGCTTGTTTTTGCCCGCGTAATGTTTAAATTAAACCTAAATCAGAATATACTTATGAATAATGCTCACAGCCACAACAGGCCGGCTTCTTCAATGTCGCCAAGAAAGTTTAACAGGGCGCCGGTTTATAGGAACAGGGGACAAGTCAATGAAATGACCATGATTATGACTGACACCGGCTGGATGAAGAGAATGAAGGGCGGAGAGGAAGGAAAGGTGCGTTCTTTTGACCCTGTGCTTAGGAGAGCAAAAGAAGGAGTGAATCTTAGAGCTGATGAAGTTGCAAGAAGAATGATTTCGAGGCAGATTATTTCTAATTCAAGGCACATGATTCAGAGCAGGGAAGTGTTAAAGCTTGTTGAGTCGCTCATCACAAGCAGAGGGACTTGTTTTAAGGGAACAAGGATTCCAATCTCCCCTCCAAGGCAGGTTTATTTAATGAAGCTGATTAACAGGATGCCTGCTATTGACGGCAGGGCGAAGGAGGCTCTTGCCCACCCAGTGATTGAATTTATTACTAATGAGGCTAATATGCTTCACAAAACCGCGGTTAGTAAAGTTGTTCAGAACCAGACGAGAAGCGATGCTTTTGCCAACGCGGCTGTGAATGTTGCAATTATCGGGCAGATGTTTGAATTCAGCGTTAGAAACCCGCACAAGTTGATTAAGAACGCAAAAGAGTTCATTGCTCAGAGGGAAGCGCAGAGAAGATTTCTTTTAAGGACTGAAAATCTAAGCGCGGAGTCAATAAAGATTGCGAGGGTTCTTCAGAGGCAGATAACCGAAACTGAAATGGAGATGCATGAATACGCTGACAGCCACAAGGTTAATCCGGATGACGTTAAAATCCAGCCCCAGGCTTTCATAGGATAAGATATTTTTTGGCGCTGGTTTTGATGAGTGACTTGCATAAAAGAATAAGCCGTTTGAGGAGAAGGATTGCCGCCGCGCAGTTAAAGCTTTCAAAAAACAAGAAACAGGCGTCAAATCTTTTTACAGAATCTGAAATAAACGAAACGCAGAAGACGGTTAATATTTACAAAAAACAACTCGCTGTGCTTGAAGAAGAGTTTAAGAAAAGCAAAAAATAACAAAAGCGAGTCAGAGTGTTTTTCTATTTTTTGGATTTTAAGTAAGCGTTGAACAGGACGCTTTCCTCTATTTTCACTCTTTCCTTTATTTTTGCTGATATTTCTTTAAAATCTTCAAGGAATTTCTGGTTTTTCACAAGCTCGCTTACCGGAACGCTTTGGTACTCGCCAAAGAACTGCATGGCTTTTTTTGCTATCTCCGCCATTTGGGTTGAAAAAGTGTCGCCGATTATCTTTACTTCGCTTGACTTGCTTTGGCTTATTTGAGGGTATAACAGTTTGTCCTCTACCGAGAGGTGGTTCACTAAAAGCTCTTTAAGTTCAGTAACCTGGTTCAAAAATTCTGCTGAATCAACCCGCCCTGATTTTATTCCAGATTCAAGCGAGGAAATAAGGTAAAGGATTTCTTTGTGCTCGTCCTTTAATTGTTTTATGAGCTCCAACTAAACAACTCCAAAATAACACAATTTTGATTATAATTACCAAGTGGAAATACTTAAACATTTCCAAAAGCACACATTTTAGCAAACGGGTTCTCAAAAAATTGATATAGTCCAAAATCCAATATAATCGCATGGAAACAAAATTGTTTGTTGCTGCTAAAGCGTTCATTGAGCATGAAGGGAAGGTGCTTGTGCTTCGCGAGTCTGGGAAGTATTTCGACGGGACGCAGAAAGGAAATTTTGATATTGTTGGCGGAAGGATTGAATTTGGGAAGAGTTTGGAAGAGAATTTGCTTCGCGAGATAGAAGAAGAAACAGGACTTAAACATAACCAAATTGGGGTTGGGAAAGTATTTTTTGTTAACGAAGCTTATCCCGTTGTCCGCGGAGAAAGGCTCCAAATAATAAGGATTTTCTTTAAGTGCAAATCAACCACCCCGAAAATAAAGCTCAGCAAGGATCACGACTTGTTTGAATGGATTTTTCCTGATGAATACAAAACCAAGGGCATTATTGAGAACTTAGAAGAGGTTTTTGAAGAGTACATTAAATCAAGCAAGATAGAGAACTGCAAAAAAGATTCTTTTGAAGAGTGCTGCCCTTATTCAAAAGAAAACTTGGAGCAATAAATAAATACAATAAATTTCAAAAATGGGTGAATGTTTTTATGAATACAAACATTGTTGGAAGGTTTGAAGTTCTGGAAGGGGACTTCTTTGGCGCAAAACTTGTCTTAAAACGGCTTAAACAGAACGAGCTTGGAAGGCGGGAACTCGGATTTGAAGACAAACCCAAAACATTCACTTATGAAGAGCGGATGAACGGATGCGCCCTTGGAGCAATCACCCTAAAGAAAACAACTTGGTCAAAGATGGGCAACGGATGCATTAAGATGGAAGCAAAGGGAGAGCATATCGGGGCTGACAAATTTGAATACATTTCAATCTACGCTATTTCAAACAATGACGCTGGGATGGTTGTGCTTAACAAACAGAAAGATGTTCTGGTCCATAAAGAATCCAAAAATTATAAAAGCAAATGAACAAAAGCACCGGCAATAATTAAATACAAGCTGGGTAGAAAGTCTTGTTATGAAGCCAGGCACTCCTCCAGCACTTGCAAAAAAACCGCTTTACAGGATTAAGGGCAAGAGGGCAAGAATCACTAACGGCCCAAGACTGATTAAGGGGTTAATGCGACTGCAGGATGTTGGAAACAAGGGATTGTTGAGAGAGTTTGGCGAGCTTGAGAGAATGATTCAACAAAACAAGCCGAAGAAAGAAGTTGAACAGCAGATTAAAATAATTAAGAGTTTTAGGGCGAAGAGGCACGCGCTCACCCAGCACTACCTCCTCCAGGAAGCTAAGCTCACTTCAAGGGACAAGGAGTTTCCGCACCTCTTAAACAGAGAATTCTTTTTCTCAAGACTGCAAAAAGCCACTCAAAGCGAGGGTTACCACACGCTTGTTTACATGGATATTGACGAGTTAAAGAAAGTGAACACGCTTTTTGGGAGAAAAGAAGGCGGGCTTGGCTTTCTCACTGCGTTTGCTGATTCGCTTGCGAAAGTAATTCCAAAAGCAAGGGGATTTGCAGGACACATCGGAGGGGATGAGTTCTTGGCATACCTGCCCATGCCCCCAAGGGCGGCAAGAGCGCTTCTATCAACAGAGTTTGAGAGGGCAAGGCAGGAAGAGTTAAAGAATTGGAAGATGCACCCGCAGGCGAGAAAAGAAGGACTAAATTTGAATTACAGCGCTGGACTTGTAGGTTTAAGAAAAGGCGATGCAGTGGGCAAAGCGGAAGTCATTGCCGACAGGCTTTGCAGCAGGGCAAAAACACGCGGAAGAGAAAGAGTCACTTTTGCAATAAGAGAAAGCGTCTGAAATCTTTTTCCAAAACTCAAACTTTATATCCGCGCTCAATTATTTCTTTTTTTAGTTTTTCAGGCATTTCCCTGCACGAACACGCTTTTGCGTGAGCTAAGTGCCACTCGGCTCTTTGTTCAAAAGAAGGATTTTTAGGCATTTTGTGCCCGCGGTGCCACTCTGCGTTAATTTTACCCACAGCACTATCAAGTGTTTAAGTTGTTTAAAATAATTGCTTCCAAAAAATAACAAGCGCTAGTTAAGGACAAGCACACACTAAGGAAATACTCTTTTCCCTTAGGAAATAGTTTGTTTTAGCGCTTTTTTTGGATTGCTCCAGCCACTCCGCTTCTAATCCCTGCTCTGCGTTCGCGAAATAACTCCAAAGTTTCTCTTTTTGTCGCAATCATATTCGCGGCGTCAGAGTGAACAAAGTTCCACCTTATTTGGTTTCGCCTAAACTGGTAAAGGGAGGGTTGTTTTCGAGTCACTGCGCCGATGAATTGGAGGTCTTTTTGGTAGCCTTTTTGCGTTACTATGTGCGCGTGTGTTGAAAGACAGCCGGCAAGAACATTCTTGTAACCGAGTTCAAATAAAGCGAGTTTCATTCGCAGAATTGTTTCAAGCGACTCAGCGTATTCTTCAAGGATCATTACCCTTGCCCCGTTGTGAGCCGAGCCGATTCTTTTCTTTATAATTGATTGAATCTCAAGGTAACCGAGTTTTCTTGTAGCCACGGCGTCATACTTTCTTTTGCTTACTTCAGCTATGCGCCACCCGCTTTCAAGGAGCTTACCCACTTCGCTTGATTGGAGGACTTCGACCCCGCCGACTTTTTTCATCGCTCCCCTTGCCCCAATCATTTCAAGTTCTTTTGTATCATTTCCCCTTTTGAGGACAATTTTTTGTCTTGATTCAAGCGAGCCTATTGCGGCAAACTTTGGCAATGTTTCAGAAGGATACATTGTTTTCCATGCTTCTTTTACCGCAAGCGCTCCGTACTGGGCAGAGCTCCCGCCGACAACCACTACCCCAATACCCTTAGCGTGAATGAATTTTGCCATTCTAATGCTTTGGCTTGCTATTTCAGCATCGCTTACAGTGTCAAGTATTCGCATCAAATAAAATAAATAGCACTGCGTGTATATAAAACAATTCAGAACAAATAATGGATTAAGGAAATACTTTATTCCTTAATTAATTTGTGCTGTTTTTGTTCATTGCAAACAAATAATAACAAGCTCACTCATTAAATGAAAAACAATGGGTGAGTTACAAAATGGTTTTTGGATTATTTTCAAAAAAGAAAACAACGCTTTTTTTGGGTGATAATAAATTATGGAACAAGTCCAAGATTGAACTTAAGGACATTCACCCGCTGTCCGGAGGCCACAACATAACCATTAGCGGAGACGGAAGTGTTTCAGTTTTAATCTCGACAAGGGCTGAGAGCGGGCTTAAGAACGAGACAAGGACTTTTGGACTGAATCAAAAACAGATTAATACAATCCTTGATGTTTTTGTGAAAAACGATTTTGTTTTAATAAATGACTCAATCAGACCCGGAGTCCCTGATGAGGCACGCCCTTCAATAACTTTGACTAATTCAAAAGGAGAAGCAATTACTAAAACCAAGTGGGAGGGGGATATTGACAGCAAGTTTGGCGCAATTTACCATGCAATACTTGGAGTAGTTAAGTACCCTTCAAATGAGTCAGCTTACAACAAAACAGCAGCCCAAAGTGACGAGAGCAG
>CAZJAE010000037.1:3404-8034 GCA_964544205.1 uncultured archaeon | reverse complement strand
TGTGAAGGGGAAATACCGGATAAGAATGATTATCCGACATTACGCATTGAAAAAGCCCCAATTTTAAGCCATTTTGAGCCACTTTCAAAATCAGCCAGAACGCTAAAGTGCATCAAATTGGCGAAACAAGGCATTTTACCAATTCTTTACGTCAGTTGACGTGCCAAAATGAAGCCTTACGTCAAGGTTGGCGCGAAAAAAACTTAATTAGTTTGATTGAGGGTTTTGCCCTCAATCAAAATATTAAGCACTAGCCTTTCGCAAAATGAGAAAGATATAACTTAATTACTCCCCCGCCAATCAAAATTCCAAAAACAAGATATGCTGCTGACTGAAAAGGATCTTTAACACCCGGAAAAGCAAGAGTTATAACAACTGCCAAAGTGACAATGGCTACAACAACTGCTTTGAAAATTTCCCAAGGACTCATTTCATCACCCCTAAATAATTATGTATACAACTATTTAAAAGGTTATGTATCAGTTGATAGAAACTCCAACCACTAAATAAGATTCACTGCTTTTGACCATTTTTGCTCAAACCGTTTTCTCAAATTAGATATATGCCCGCCCACAACACTTTTAGGCAATAAAATAACAAAAGATTCCTTAGTAGCCAAATCCTTAATCCCATGCCCCACAATAACTAAGGCATTTTCTGACACAATATACCTGTCATGCACCTCATCAGGGTTTCTCAATTTCATAAACTTGATATTTTTAAAATCCCTATTAAAACGACTAAATTCAACATCAAATGCCGGCCTATTCTCCTGCTCAGGTTTCCCAAGATACCCTGTCAAAAACTTTATTTTTCTTGTTTTACCAAATAACTTTAAAGGAAAAAAAGATCCCCTCCCATAATATGGATCCAAAATATAAATTTCCCCCTCAAGTTGGTCAACAATTGACTTGAATCTTATTTCCACATCAGACCATGAATTAGTCCCATCAAAAAATAGCACTGGAGACAACCCCATATTCAACTTAGAAAGAGCAGTAGCTTTGTCCATCCATAAAGGAAACCAAACTTGGTTTTTCTTTTTACCATTATATAAATAACACACCCCAATTATCCCAGCTTTTAGGAGCGGACCAATTGATGGCCCCACAGCAGTAATTTTGAACTTTTTACCATAAGAATCATTAATTAACCCAAGAAGCTGATTAGTTTGAACTGGACCGTCTAACTCCCCAGACAAAATTAGCTCACAAACACGGCAGGGTAAACGTGCTTTACTAGTTTTAAGAAAAACTTTTGCTTTGTCTAAAACTTTTTTTTTCAAAACCATTAAACTATCAACTCAACGAATATTTGTATTCTCCATCCGCATCCGTCTCACGTTGAAGTTTTTCTCGCCTCAAGAGATAAAGCAAATTTACTCGAATGTCACTAATTTTAATAGAATGTCCTAATTTGTCCTTAATACGTACCCGTATTTCCTCAGCAGATTTAGGTTGCCTCAAAAAAGGATCCGATATCTTAATTATTTTATCCGCAACACTTTCTTTTTTACTTGATCCTGACTTTTTTACCCTCATCCAATCACCTTTTAGCATATCCCCAAACACCTTCATTTGTTTTCAATCGCCCAAGCAATTTGCTGCGCACAGCCCTTTTCAGAGGATCCGTTAAACTACTCCCCGCATAATGATAACCCAACTCAGCTAACTTTCCTTTTATTGCATTAGCTTCTTTAGGCTTATCAAAAAAACCTTGCTTAGTCAACTCAACCAAATGATCAGTTATTGATGCCTTGCCAGGTTTAGCTGGTTTCTTAGAATCAACTTCACCAGCCATTCTTGGTTTAATTGATTTTAATTCACTCCCACCCACACTAATCAACTCAAGAAGCTTTTTTACCTCTTCTGGAGATCCTTCCAAAGATACTTTTGACCCGCCTACTTTTACATTAGCTTTAACCATCTTTTTCACCATCAGTTAACTTCAACATATTTACTTTAGCATCTAAAAGTTTAAAAAGACAATAGTTTGAATAAACGGCTACAATATGGCATTTAAACACATAAAACTGGTTTCAACATCAAAGAAAAATAATCATAAATACAAAAGTAGATGCTATAGATAAGTTAAAATTATTTAACTACTCTTGCCTTTGCCAACGCACCATTACAAATGTCCTAATTATTGTGTTTGTTTTCTAAAATCCCACTTATTTTCGCCGTCGCAGTACAAATCCAAGTATCGCTTGCGCCGTAATAGATTCTAAGATTATCGCCTTGGTTTATTGCGCCGCAGACAAATACTACGCTTGGCATTTTGCCTTCTTTTGCTGCTTTGTCAGCGTAGGCTTCTAGTTCTTTTTGAGTCAGGGCTTTGAAGTTTATTTTATCCGAACCGGGAATTACATCCACCAAGCCTTTGAGTTCGTAGGGCATTTGGGGTGTGAGGATCGGCTTTTCGCTTCTGTAAAGTATTTTTGTTGGGTCGTTTAAATCCAAGAGTAGGTAGCCTAGGCTGTATTCGTGTTTGGTGTTTACTCCGTGGTAGAGGACTAGCCAGCCTTTTTCAGTTTTGATTGGTTGGGGGCCCATTTCTACAAAAGCGTTGTCAAAGTAATTTCCTTCACGCTTGGAAAGAAAGGGCGCGTTTGGAGTGTCCCAATTAACCCCATCTTTTGAAGTGGAGAGAAACATTTGAAACTCCCCAAAAAGCATTATGTATAAATTATTAATTTTTTGTGGAAAAATTCCGCCAGATTTTGAGCGAATCCTTGCAAGTTCTCCTTTTGGAGAAGTTTTTGATTCAATAATGTTTTTGTTTGAATCAAACTTTACAAAACTCCCGCCGGTTTTGATGAAGTCAAAGTCTTTAATCGCTTCTCCTTTTCTTTCCCACTCATACAAGTCCCTTGACCAAGCTGTGTGGAGTCTTACTGAAACGCCGTCATAAGCTCCAAAAACCATTACAAAATCATTCCCAATTCTTGTTATCCTTGGGTCTTCGTGTCCTCTTGACTCGTTTTTTAATACTTCAAACACTGGGTTTGGAGCTACTTCAAATTTTTCCCCATCCTTGCTAACTGCGTGCCCAATTCTTGAAACCCAATCATCACCCACAGCGCGAAAGAATAAGTGATACTTACCTTTATGAAAAACAGCCGCTGGATTGTAGACTTTTTTTGACATCCAAGGAATAGAAGGATTTGGTTTAAGGACTGGGTTCAAAATTGAGCGAGTAAATAAATCAGCCATAATCCAAAGTAATGCTCTAATAAATTTAAAAGAAGTGGCTTTCACTATTATAAATATGGTTACAAAAGAAGAATTTACTATTCATGCGTGCGAGCAGGTGCTTAGGTTCAGCAGGGTAAACAAGTGGAATGACTTGTCAGAGGAATTAAAGGTTCAGCTTGGCTTTAACATGGGCGCAATGAGTTTGGGGCTTAGTTTGAGTAAAGAAGATGGGTTTCTTGCTCTAAAAAATGTCCGCGAAGGAATCATTTCAATGGAAGAGTTTCACAAGCACATTAAAACAATAGTCCTTGCGCATAAAATCAAAGTTGATGAAGCAAAAGTTTCAAGACCCTTTTAATGTTTTAGATTTGTTCGTAGCACCAATTAGTTATTTTCATTATTAGTTCAATCGGAAGGGGTTTGTTGAGCGGGAATTGGATTGTTCCTTTTGAGGTTTTATATTCTTTTAGTTCTTCTTTGAAGTGGTTAATTGCTTTTGGTGTGGGGTATATGCCGACGTGTTCTTTAAACGCAGCATAAATTAAGAGGTTTTTTCCATTGATTTTGAATGCTGGAACGCCGTAAGACATTGCTTCAAGCGCAAAAGGATACTTCTTTTTTACTGCGTTATGAACAATCATCAGCGCTTTTTTTTGAGCAATTGGGAGGGAATTAGAATATTCTTCAAAGTCTTTAAATGCGCACATAATATTACAATGAATTTTCTTTTACTTAAACCTTTTTTGCCTTGTTTTTTGTTCCATACTTGAATATAAGGACATTCATGCACAATGTTTTAGTGGGCTGGTTTTATGAAGACTAAAAAACTTGATTCAAAGAGTATTAAGATGGCGAGCGAGAAGATGACTGCTGATAAGTTGGCGGTTTCGGAAGCAAAAAAGGTTTTGAGTCCGAGAGAGAAGGCTGCTGAGGAGAGGTGGCTTAGGGCCAAGAGGAGTTCTAACGAGCAGAATATTATTGATGCGGGAAGGGATTAATCCCCTAATATCCTCTTTTCATCGCTTCTTGCATTGTTTCAGTGGTTAGTCTTGTTAGTTGTTTGAATTTTTCTTCTCCGATTATTTGGCGGAGTTTGAGCAAGTTGATTAGTGAAATGTCGCTCATTATTCTTGCGCCTCCAACAGAGTTTTCTCTTCTGTCCGCGGCGAGTTGTCTTTTGACATTTGCTAATCCTTCAGGAATTAGGCGTCCGTGCGGCACTTCTTTTACAAGCGCTTCTTTAACATCAGGAAGTATTTTTATCGCGTGGTCTATTCGGGCGATAAAATCCGCTTTTTTGTAGGGAATTCTGTTTTGGGCTTCCACCATTAAAACCATGTTTCGCCCGTCTTCTGTTAGGAGTTCTATTGCGCGTTTTTTTGCTTGTTCTTCGAGTTTGAGTTTTCCTAAAATGAATATTTGCAGTTCAGCAC
>CAZJAE010000037.1:0-3394 GCA_964544205.1 uncultured archaeon | reverse complement strand
GTTCGATCCCTGCCGGGCCCATTCCCATTCTTGCGCCTTCCTTTGCGTACCACTTGTTTAGTTCTCTAAACTTCCTTGCGGATTTTAGAATAGTTAATCTTTCTTCGCGGGCAGCGCCTGTAAGTCGGACTTTTGAAGGTTTGCGCGGGTTTGCCATGATAGAATTTATTGTCAACTTTTACTTTAAGCTTTTCCCCAAAAAAAGCTTAAATATTAGTTTGCAGTTCCCTTATATCGTGATTTTTCAATGAGTAAAATTGTTATAGGAGTTTTTTTAGCAGTGTTGAGTTTTTTTGTGCTCTTTGGGTGCACTCAGCCAAGTAGTAACCCAGATTTGAATTCTGATGTTAATTATATTGGGGGTAATGCCAGCGGCACTGTCCCTGAAGGGAGTGGAGATGATGTTGATGCTGCTGACAACCCGGTTTTAGGAAATCAGGGTTCTGGAAGTGTTGAAGAAAATCCCCAGACAGCTGGTCCTGACTGCAGTAAGTTCATTTCACAAGAAGATGTTGTGGGCTCTTTAAAGCTCTCGGCTGGAACAGAAATCACTTACAGCACGAGCAGAGATGGGTGCAGTGCGATTTGGCTTGATCCTGTTCCAATTGAAGGAACTGGAATGAAGGCGAGCGGGAATGTTAATGTTGCAAAGTTTAAGGATGCGGCTACTGCCCTAAACACGGTTAATGTTATTTGGGGTTGTAATGGAAAAGACTCTTTGAGTGTAGGGGATGCTTCGTGCAAGAATCTTGGATATAACTTTGCCCAGGGAAGTTATGCGGCAAAGCTTGTTTCTGTATCAACTACTGCAGGGCATGAGGAACTAATAGCTCTTGCGACAATTGTTGCGGGAAAAATAGCGGGCACAAATTAACTGCTCCGCTATTAAACTTTTTTTTGCAACGCTTAAGGCATTTGAGTTAGAGTCTTGATTTTAGATTTGGGTCAAACTTCCTTTTCATAACAGTTGAATTCGTCTTCTATTACCCAGCCCTTAAAACAAACCCGCCCTTTGGTTATGTAGCCAAGCTTTTTGTAGAAATTATTTGAGCGGATGTTTTTGTGGTAAGTTGCAAGGCGCACAAATGAGGAACCTTCTTTTTTTGCGAATTCTTCGGCAAATGTCATAAGTTTTGCCCCAACGCCTTTGCGTTGAGCAAGTGGAGATACCGCTAGCCAGTGGATTGCTATATGATTTAGGTCTTGGGATAGCCAACCTACTGAAGAATAGTCGCTGGAAAAGGAGTGATTTAGCGTTATGCACCCAAGGACTTGTTTTTTATCAAAATAAAGGAAAGTTTCGCCTTTTTTGATGGCTGACTCTATCTTTTCTAGCGAGGGAAAGCCCCTTGGCGCCTGAACTATTCCGTTTGAAATCAAGTCCTCGTTAGCGGATGCTATTAAATCAAAAACTAATTTAGCTTCTGAAGGTTTTGCTTTTCTAATCAACCTTACACCACTTTTTATTTTCGCTTTCCTTTTATCTGGTCCAGGGCTTCTTTTACTGTAGTGGGTCCTTTTCTTTGGATTCTTTTTATTTCATCCCCAAGGAGCCTTGCCTGGTAAGTGTTTCTTCGGCTAGCTTTTAGGAGTGCTTTTGCTTTGGGCGTTTTAAGTTTACCCCCCTTTTTGAGGGCTTCGTTCATAACCATCCCGGGGCGTTCCATAAAGTGAGCCGTTCTGTGGTGGTATTCTGCAAGCGATAATTCGTTTGTTCTTTGCTTTGTGAGTTCGGCAAGAAGTTTTCGGTTCTTGGAGAGTCTTGCCATTATGCTAATCGCGCGTTTTGTTTTTTGAGCCATTGACTGGGGCTGTCTCCTTATTGGCATAAATACATACTGTATTATCTTTACTTAAATCCTTTTCTCGTAGCAGTTGTATTCGCCTTCTTTGTACTGGGGCATTTTTATAGTGCCTGTGAATTTGTAGCCGAGTTTTTGGTAGAATGCGTTTGAGGCTGTGTTTATCGAGTAAGTGTCGAGACGGATACATTTTGAGCCCTGTTTTTTTGCGAGTTCTTCAGCAAAGAGCATTAGTTTTTTTGCAAGTCCTTTCCCTTGGTGCTGTGGAGATACTGCGAGTTGGTGAACTATTAAGGGTTTTGAGTCTTCAACGCCCCATTTTACTAAAGCGTATTGTTCGTCTTGGGAGTTGTTGAGCCGCACCCCGCCGAGGATTTCTTCGTTTTCTTCAATAACGTAGTGTTCGCCTTTTAGAATACCATCTTTAACTCTCTCAATAGAAGGATGATGCGAGGGCCATTGTTCTATTCCTTTTGCAAGCATGTCCGCTTTGCACTCGTTGATTATCGCAAACACAGAATCAAGATCAGAGAGAGTTGCTTTTCTAATCATGTAAAAAAATCTAGAAAGGAAGGTTTTTTCAAACGGTGTTGTGTGTTATTTTTTTAGTTGCTCTTCGCCTGTTCGTTAAGTCTCTTTACGCTCGCCGCCATTTGAGCGTCCATGTATTTTATTTGCTTTGGGTTTAGTTGTTGTCTTATTCTTTCAAGAGCAAATGATTCTGTTTGCAAGAAGAATAGCGGATTCATCCTTATGAGGGGTTCTTTGGAAGACTTTTTTCCGCGGAGGATGAAATCCGCGTTTCTTGCCATGGTTTCAACTCCTGGGCTTTGAAGAAGGGATTTGTCAGTCGTTTTTGCGTTGAGCGCTGTTTTTTCAGCGAGATTCGCCATTTTTTCTAAGTGGGCGAATGCTTGTTCCTTGACTTTGCCGTATTGGGTGGATACTCTTGTGGGGTGTTTTCTCTCGGCGGCGAGTTCGGCTTTTACAAACCTTGAAAGGTTAAGCGCGGTGGATGTTGTGGCTATTCCCATCATGCCTATTGTTCTTGAAGCAAAGAGTATTCGGTAGAGGGATTTTACTGTGGATTGTTTTAAGGGTTTTAGTTTCAGGTTTTTCACTGCTCTTGCGCGGGCAGCTCTTAGCATTGCTTGGCGCTCAAATTCAGGCAAGGTAAGAATGTACCCTTTTGGAACAGAAATCTTCTTTGGCTTTGGATTCATCAAATAAATATGTAAGTACTTTTACTTAAAGGTTTCAATTACAAAAAATGTCCAAGCAAAGCCATTAGGCTTTGCGGGAAGCGTAAAATCTCCTTAGGTTTTACTATGTCCAATAAAGTGTGTGTTAAGTTTGTTTTTTATTATCAAAAGACCAAAAGTAATACTAATGAACTATCGTCTCAATCCAGAAATGTTTGCAATTGATGTTACTAAACTAACCAATGGCGAATTAAGAGCATTATTCAAAAAACGCTTTATGGCTCTTGCAATAATAACTGAAGACCTTGCTGAAGAACAAATAAATCTGGCAAAAGCCAGACAGACTTTGGATGAATTCGCAAGACCCGTAGGTGAAAAACAGTATTATGA
>CAZJAE010000036.1:0-8222 GCA_964544205.1 uncultured archaeon | reverse complement strand
CAGAAGATAGAAATCGAGGACATTGCAAAGGAACTAAACGTGACTCCAAAGGATATTGTTAACACAATAGCTTCTCTTCACGAATTCAACCCATTGCTTGGATTCAGGGGATGCAGACTTGCAGTAGTTTATCCTGAAATAATGGAGATGCAGGTTAGAGCAATCTTTAACGCGGCAATCGCTGTTGGAAAGAAAGGAATTAAAGCAATTCCTGAAATAGAAATTCCTCTTGTTGGTAACGTAAAGGAGTACTCTCCTCTTGCTGAACTAACTAAGAAAGTTGCTAAAGAAACAGGAGCTGAAGGCAAAGTGCATTACACTATTGGAACAATGATTGAAGTTCCTAGAGCTGCATTAACTGCGGACCTCCTTGCAAAGGAAGCTGAGTTCATGTCTTTTGGTACAAACGACTTGACTCAAATGACTTGCGGGTTTTCTAGAGACGATGCAGGAAAGTTCTTGATTCCTTACGTTGAAAAGGGAATCTACGCTCAGGACCCGTTCCAGACAATTGACCAGACAGGAGTTGGACTCTTAATGCAGCACGCAATCAAGCTTGCCCGCGGAGTAAAGCCGTCAATTGATATCGGGATTTGCGGAGAACATGGAGGAGACCCGGCAACAGTTGAATTCTGCCACAGAATCGGAATGTCAAACGTGTCATGCTCTCCTTACAGAGTTCCAATCGCAAGACTCGCAGCAGCACACGCAGCGCTCAAAGAGAAAGGAACAAAAAGCGATGCAAAGTTCAATAAGTGAAAACAAAGTTTAACTTGCGGGGGGTGAAACACTCCCTCGCATTTTCTATTTTTTTAAATGTCAAGCAGTTCAAGTCAAGTTAGGAATTTAAATTTTAATAATCATTCTCCCAAGTATTTGGTTTTTGTTTCTTGAAGTATTTTTTCGCTTCGGATAGTTTTTTCCATACTGCTTCATGGATTATTTTTTCCCAGTCTACGCTTCCTGCGTAATCCATTTCTCTTTTCATAACATCTGTGATGTAAACATTTAGTTCAGCCATATTTTCATCCCCTCAAACAAAGCATTTGTTTTCTTCAAATGCTTGACTATTGTTTCTTTTCTGGTTTTTAAAAGGCGTTTGGTACTATCTTGCCGACTAGTACAAAAATCTGTGGTAAAACTTTATTTTATTTCTCTCACTACTTTTAGTTGCGGGAATTCTTTGTGCTGGGTTTGTTTTAGTCTGTCAGCGATTTGTCTTGGCGTGGGGGTGGGTTCTTCTTTTGGTATTTGGAATAAGTGTCTTATTCGTTGTTCGCTTATTGGGGTGAGTTTGTATCCTATGGATAGCGCTGTTGTGATTGTGCTTTGCTGGTTGCTTACGATTTGGATTTCTTTTCCGCCTCGGCGTTTTACTTCTTGTTCTGTTAGTCGCATCATTAGTTTTCCGAGGTTGTGTCCTTTGTGCGAGTCTAGCATTCTGTGGTAGTTGCTCCACCCGAATACGTTGTCCATCCATATGCTTCCTACAACGTGTCCGTTTTCGGTTTTTAGGTGGATGTCGAATCCGAATTCTTTGTTTTCTATTGTCGCGTTGAGTTTGATTGTTCTTCCTCTTTTGTTTATAATAGTGTATTTTCCTGTTCCGCCTTCTCTAAAGCCTGGCTCGTGCGGCGCGTGTGTTCTTCGCACCCTGCTTTTTATTGGCGTGTTGTAGAATCGGTTTGTTGTTTGTGCCGGCAAGGTGATCACTGTATTATTAGTCTATGGCGTTGTTTATCTTGTTTTCTGTAGGGGGTTTCCAGTCCAAATTAGTAGTTTTTGGGTTCGGCATTTTTGGAGTGTCGAGTTTTGTTGATGGCTTTGCCTGCGCTGGTATTGGGTTTGGGGTTGAGTCAAAGAGTCTTTTTTGGTAAGTGACTTTTCTCTTTTGAGTTTCTATAATGGTTTTGAATTGGTATCCTATGAATGTTCCGTCTTGTTCTTCTTCGCCTTCCGGGTGTTCTTTTATTTGTGTTTTTGCGGTGTTGAATATTTCTTGAAGCGCTTTGAGGTTTTTTGTTTCGTATATTCCGGGTTTTGCGCTTAGCGTGTATCCTCTGTTTGTTTCTTCACCTTCTATTTTTGCGTGTCCGCTCGGGTAGTATGTTGTTCTCTGCCACCCGCCTTCTTCTTCTTTCTCGCTGCAGGTTATTCTGATTATCTTTTCCCGCGTATCTTCTTTTTTGTTTTTTGTGAATAGTTTGTCAAACATTTTGGATTCACTTTTTGTTTAACTTATTAGTATTTTTGGTTTATTTAATCTTTTTCACTTTAAATTGCTGTGCTTTTTTTGCCTTTTTGTTTCACCGGCACTCTCCCCATGCTTTGTTTATTAAGCTTTCTTTTTGGTATTACTTAAGCATGAATGAAATTGTTGTTCGCGGAGCTCGCGAGCATAATTTGAAGAACGTCACTATCTCGCTTCCGAGGGATAAATTCATAGTGATAACTGGGCTCTCGGGTTCAGGTAAATCAACTTTGGCGTTTGATACTATTTATGCTGAGGGGCAGAGAAGGTATGTTGAGTCCCTAAGCGCTTATGCCAGGCAGTTTTTGGGTTTGATGAATAAGCCTGATGTTGATTCTATTGACGGGCTCTCTCCAGCAATTTCTATTGAACAAAAATCCACTTCAAATAACCCAAGATCAACTGTGGGTACTGTTACGGAGATTTATGATTATTTGAGATTGCTTTTTGCAAGAATAGGGGTGCCTCATTGTCCCGAGCATGGGGTTAGGATTGAGTCCCAGACTCCTCAGCAGATTGCAAAGAAGGTTATTGAGAATTCTAAAGGCGAAATTACTATCCTTGCTCCAATCATCAGGCAAAAGAAAGGAACTCACGAGCAGTTGATTATTGATTTGGGTAAAGAAGGTTATGCGAGGGTGAGGGTGGATAAGAAAATTATCCGCACTGATGAGAAAGTAGTTCTTGGCAGGTGGCAGATGCATGATATTGAAGCGGTTGTGGACAGGGTGAATGTGAAAGACAAGTCAAGAGTTATTGAAGCTGTTGAAAGTGCGTTAAGGAAGGGGCAGGGGTTAATGATTGTTCTTGATTCTAAAGAAAAAGAGCATGTGTATTCTTCTGCTTTGACTTGTCCTGTTTGCGGTTTGTCTTTTGAAGAGCTCCAGCCGAGAATGTTTTCATTTAACTCTCCTTTTGGGGCGTGCGAGGAGTGCAAGGGGCTTGGAGTAAAAATTGAATTTGATCCTGATTTGATTATTCCTGACAAGTCTAAGAGCATTATTGACGGCGCGATTGATATTTACGGCAAGATGGATTTGAGCTGGAGGGGTCAGCAATTGCAGGTTGTGGGGAAGAAGTATGGTTTTGATTTGTTCACTCCTATTGAGAAGTTTTCAAAGCTCCAGTATGATGTTTTAATGTACGGAACAAAAGAGCCACTTGTTGGGCATTGGGATAACGGCGCGGAGATGAATATGCGCGAAGGTTGGGAAGGTTTAATCCCTCAATCAGACAGGTTGTACAAAACCACTGAATCCGAGTGGAGAAAAGAGGATTTGTCAAAGTATATGCGTTCAAGCGAGTGTCCGGTGTGCAAGGGTAAGCGGTTGAAGGATAAAATCTTGGCAGTGAAAGTGAAAGACAAGTCAATAATTGATTTAACTGATTTGTCGGTTGAGAAAGCAAGCGAGTTTTTTGCAAATATTGATTTATCAAAAAAAGAAACTGATATTGCAAAACTTGTGCTAAAAGAAGTTAATGCAAGATTAAAATTTTTGAATGATGTTGGTTTGAGTTATTTGACTCTCTCAAGACAGGCGGGAACTCTTTCTGGAGGAGAAGCGCAGAGAATTAGACTTGCGACTCAGATTGGCTCTAACTTAATGGGTGTTTTGTATATTCTTGACGAGCCTTCAATTGGACTCCACCAAAGGGATAACAATAAGTTGATTGAAACCCTGCACAGGTTGAGGGATATTGGAAATACTTTAATTGTTGTAGAGCATGACGAGGACACCATCCGCGCAGCGGATTATGTGGTTGATATGGGTCCTGGTGCTGGAATTCACGGCGGGAAAGTTATTGCAGTTGGTACTCCTGATGAAATAAAAAAGAATAAGGAGTCATTAACGGGGCAGTACTTGGCTGGGAAAGTTGAGATTGCAATTCCAACTAAGAGAAGAACTGGTGAAGGAAGCATTACTTTTGCAGGTTGCACTGAAAATAATCTAAAAAATATTGATGTGACTATTCCTCTTGGCGTATTCACTTGCCTTACTGGCGTGAGCGGTTCTGGAAAGTCAACTCTTCTTGAAGAAATAATAAATAAGGGGCTTGTAAAAAGGCTTGGTCTTTCTACTGCAAAAATTCTTCCAGGAAAGCATAGGGATATTCATGTTGACGGGAAAGTGGATAAGGTTGTTGTAATTGACCAGAGTCCGATTGGGAGGACTCCAAGAAGCAATCCAGCGACTTACATTAAAGTGTTTGATGAAATTAGAAACCTTTTTGCAATGACTAAGGAAGCAAAATTAAGGGGTTATGGTCCTGGAAGATTCTCGTTTAACTTGCCTGGCGGAAGATGCGAGAAGTGCCAGGGTGACGGGACTATTAAGATCGAAATGAATTTTTTGCCTGATGTTTATGTTGAGTGCGAGGAGTGCAAGGGCAAGAGGTATAATGAAGAAACTCTTGCGGTTACGTTTAATGGGAAAAACATTTCGGAAGTGCTGAATTTGAGTGTTGAGGAAGCGACTAAGTTGTTTGAATCAATTCCTGGGATTAGAACAAAGCTTGGAACACTTAACTCCGTTGGGCTGGGTTATATTAAACTCGGCCAGAGCGCTACCACCCTTTCCGGAGGAGAAGCTCAAAGAGTAAAATTAACAAAAGAACTTGCAAAAAGAGGTACTGGAAATACTCTCTATTTATTGGACGAGCCTACTACAGGTCTTCATTTCCACGATATTAAGAAACTCCTTGATGTTTTGCAGGTTTTAGTAGATAAGGGAAATACTATTGTGGTAATTGAGCATAACTTGGAAGTGATTAAGTGCGCAGATCATATTATTGATTTGGGTCCTGAGGGCGGAGAGGGCGGCGGTCAGATTGTTGCAAGCGGCACTCCTGAAATAGTTGCAAAGAATCCAAAGAGTTATACTGGAAAATTCCTTGCGCCTATTTTGAGAAAAAAATCTGAATAAAGTTATTTTCTCTTGTGTTTCATTTAGCTTGAGTTTAGTGCTTTTTGTCTAAGCTCTCTTTCAATTTCAGCTTTTTTTGGGACAATTTTCTTCAAATACGCCTGCATGTGGTATGCCGCGCCTTTTCCGCTTGAGTAATCAGCAAGAAGAATCCAGCCCATTACTTTGTATCTTTCCCTGACAGGGGGATAGTGTACCTGCGCCATGTCTCTAATAACCCCCAAATCCTTTGATACTATTTCTCCCGTTCTTGGAGGCAAAAATGGAACGTTAGCTAATTTCTCGTTCAGCACTTGCACTATTCTGTCAGGTTTGTGTCCCTCATATTTTCTTGAGATTGAGAATTGTTCAATATACACTTTTGCTTCAGCCCCGCCGATTTTGAATCTCTTCATTGGAGGGTAGTGTAGTTTCCCATCAGGTCCTCTCTTTGGTCCCGGAATATATTTCCAAAGCTCGTGCTCGGTTGGGACTCTTTTTGCAAATCTATCAAATATTTTTCCAGTTCTTCCAAGTATTTGTTTTGCGTCCCTCGGATCCATATGCACTCTGTCAGCGTTTAATATTCTCATAACTCCCGCAGTGGCGATTTCGTGATTAAGGTCTTTTGCTTTCATTAAGTGAAGTTTTTGATTTTCTGCCATTAATCTTACTGCTGCTTCTGCTGCGGTTTCTCCAAATGTCATTCTCTGCTGTGCAGCTCTCTTTTCTGGATTGAATTTGCCTTTTTCTCTAATCTTTCTTGATTGTTCTGCAAGTTCCTGTGCCTGTCTTGAGCGAAGCTGTGCCCTTGCTTTTGCGTTAAGCCCTGCGGGGAATGCTTTTCTCTTCCTGCGGTTAATTATGCTTCCTTTTAGTGGCTTCATAACTAATCTTTGGGCTTTCGAGGGTTAAATACCTATCCTTGCTTTTTAGAGTACTATTTTAACTCATTCGAATATTAGTATTAATTATGATTAAGCCAAGCGAAGTGTCATCATTGCCTTCCTCTCCTGGGTGTTATCTCTTCAAGGATGATAAAGGAGGGGTGCTTTATGTAGGCAAAGCCAAGAACCTCAAAAAGAGGGTTTCGAGTTATTTTCAGAAGAAGGATCACGACACCAAAACAGCTCTTCTTGTGACAAAAATTGTTAATATTGATTTTATTGTAACAAAAACCGAAGGAGAAGCTCTTCTTCTCGAAAACAATTTAATCAAACTTCATTATCCGAAGTTCAATTTGGATTTGAAGGATTCTCGGCGTTATGCATACTTGCGCTTAAGCGAGGACGATTTGCCAATCCTTGAGGTTGCCCGAATTCGCGGAGAAAAAGGTGAGTATTTTGGTCCTTTCACGAGCGGGGCGGTTAGAAGAGTAATAATGGATACAATCACAAGGCACTTTAAAATACTTTATAAGAAACCTTCTCCGGCTCTGCGCAAATTAATGCTTGAAAATAAATCAGATTATCTTGCACGAGTGGCTAAAATTAGAAAAATCCTTAAGGGGAGCGTTGATGAACTCATCAGCGAGCTTGAAGGCGAGATGAAGAAGAATACTGATATTTTGAATTATGAATATGCTTTGACGCTTAGAAATCAAATAGCTGCGCTTAGGACATTAAAAGAGAAGCAGGTTATGGAGTTCACTAAAACAATTGACTCTCACGCGGTTAATTTCTCAATTGTGGGGGATGAAGTGTATCTTTTAGTGTTTAATGTAAGGCAGGGGATTGTGGAAGAAAAGCAGGAATTTGTTTTCCAGTACTATGAAGGCTTTTTGGAAGAGTTTTTGCTCCAATGGTACGACACTGCTAAGATTCCAAGCGAGATTTTAATCCCGTCAGAATTTGAGGGCATGGATTTGGTTTCTGATTTCCTTTCAAAGAAAGCAGGGCATAACGTGAAGATTGTTGTTCCAAAATCAGGGGATAAGAAGGAACTGCTTGATTTTGTTGAAAAGAATATTACAGCAACGTTCTTTGCCGGAAATGAGCGAACAACTGCGTTAAAGGAAGCTCTTGGTTTAGAGAAAGCTCCAAGAGTTATTGAATGTTTTGACATTTCACACCTTGCCGGGACTAATACTGTTGCTTCTATGGTTACGTTCACTGACGGCTTTGCTGACAAGTCTAATTACCGAAAATTCAGAATTAGGGCGCCTACTTCAAGCGATGATTTGTGGGCAATGCAGGAAGTTGTAAAGAGAAGGTATGGTGGTTCGCTTTCTTTAAAGATGCGAAAGCCTGACTTGATTGTAATTGATGGCGGACCAACTCAATTAAGCGTTGCAAGTGGAGTTTTAAAAGAACTCAAACTAAATATTCCGGTTATTTCACTCGCAAAGCAGTTTGAGGAGATTTATTTCCCGGGGAAACAAAACCCTCTAAGACTTGACAGGAAGAATAAGGGTTTGCAGCTCTTGCAGGCCGCAAGGGATGAAGCGCATAGATTCGCTAATGCTTATAGAAAGGTTTTGAAGAGAAAAGAAGTGATTGGAAAATAAAAATAAAAAGCTCTTTTTGTGAGAAAGAGCGTGTTTTTGTTGAAAAACTTATCTGCAGCAGCAGTGGCATCCGCAGTCTTCTTCTTTCTTTGCTTTAGCTTTTGTTGATTTCTTTACTGTTTTCTTTGCTGGCATTTATCCTCACCTTTCCAAGAGCAAGGTTCTTTAGGTTATTAACCCTTGCGGAGGCGTGGGCTTTGAAGCTTTTTTGAAAGTTGCCAAAAAACGCGGTTAAAAAAATTTGAGCGCCTCTTTAACTTGTTGGGAGTTAAAGGAGGGCTAAAAAGGACTAAATTTTATTTTTGCTTTGTGCTTTTCTTTCCCAGGATATAGCCGCCTTTTTTTCGCACTAAAAGGGCAGGGTTCTGATGGGCTAAAAGTTGCGCTTTTTGGGCGGCTATATCCTCGTCATTATAATTAATGACTTACCGGAAAAGCATAATTTTTTCTTTCATCACCTTTGCGCGGAGTACATTGAGGCTAACTTTGTCTGCCTGATGTACTCGCTGAATACTTTATCCATTATTTCTCTTTTCTTCATTCTATCACCTTTTCCAAAAAC
>CAZJAE010000035.1:0-8319 GCA_964544205.1 uncultured archaeon | reverse complement strand
ATCGCACTCAGTCCCGTCATCAAGGACAAAAACCTCCCCGTGCTCGACAGGATTCATAGTACCTGGGTCAACGTTAAGATACCCGTCGCACTTAACAGCA
This sequence comes from uncultured archaeon, assembly GCA_964544205.1. Lineage (GTDB taxonomy): Archaea > Iainarchaeota > Iainarchaeia > Iainarchaeales > JAAZKV01 > JAAZKV01. The sequence continues at coordinate 8,219 of CAZJAE010000035.1, read as the reverse complement.
GCGCACTTATAAGAAGCGGACAATAATTTTCCAATAGAAGCCGTGACAATTCCTTTCCCCAGACCGGAAAGAACTCCGCCCGTAACAACCACAAACTTGGGCATTTGGAATTATGCAGTCTTCTAGTATAAAAGCATTCACTTGGGGAAAAAAAACCAACACAGGGATTTGAAAAATAAAAACCGCTAAGAAAAAATGTTTATGCATTTAATCTTAGCTTTTATTGAACTTCATTTTCAATCAGTTATTCAAAACGCCGCGCCGGCCGCGAGCGTTTCTTACAACTCCCAAAGGAGCTGGTTTATTTTCACTGTTTGAAGAACATGTACGCCATGAAAATTGCTGAAAGCGCCACAAGCACGTACACTATGTTTTCCAGTATTGCCACCGAACCGAAAATCAGCTTAACCAGGTTCATGTTAAATGCGTACAGACCCCAGTTTATTCCGCCAATTATGACGAGAATTGCTGCTATTACTTCAATTGCGTTTTTTTCTGCCATACAGTTCACCTCGATTATAGCGCATTTGTTGCGCACTGTGGTAAAGCGATATGTGAACACCGAGAATTAAATACCTAAAAGGAGTCGGCGGAAAAAACACAGCCCCAATCACTAAACACAAATGATTATAAATTCATATGATTTACTTCTTTTATGCAATACAAAAGAATAACAGCAGCAATAACAATAGCAGTGCTGGCTGTTCTTTTGCTAGGATGCACTCAGCCGCAAGGCGGCTCAAATACACAAGAAACTACCCCCACAGCTACTGGGGAAACAGCAACGCCGGACACCAGCCTGACAACAAGCAGCAACATAACGCTTGAAGAAGTGTCAGCGCACAACGTTCAAAGCGACTGCTGGACAATAGTTAACGGCAAAGTTTATGACGTGACCCAAATGATTTCCTCGCACCCGGGCGGAAAAGACCCGATTATTTGCGGAGGAGACTCCACAACAAACTTCAACAGCAGAATGGGCAATGGCCCTCATCCGCCAAAAGCAATGGAAGCACTGCAAAAAATGTACAAAGGAGACATTCAGGGGAATTAAACCCCATTTTTTCTTATCCCCAACTCAAGACAAAAAAACCCAAGAATAAAAATAAATACAGCAAAACCCAGAATAAATGCTGATTAAGGAGCGGTTTTAATGGTTCTTGGAGAAATAAGTTACGCAGTTATTCTTGGAAAGCCCGTATTGTTCTGGCTTGGGCTTCTTGCAATAATATTTCTAATATGCACTTACCTCGCGTGGAAACTTCCAATTCAAAACAAGCTTAAATACCACAAAACATTTGCAGTACTTACAGGAATATGCGGAGCTGCCCACGCAATACTTGCAATAGCCCAGTACTTTTAGCGCGCAAAAACAGGTTTTTTCTTAACCGCCTTAAACAACATCGGCTTTAACTTGCCTGCCCTAACTCGCGCAGACAAGGGAGGACTTTTTTTCACTACAAGCCTTGCGAGTCTTTCATACTCGCTTTTAAGAGAAACTGCCTTGTCTAAACTCGATCCCCTTGAGGATAATTGGCGCGCCCTTGACGCCATCACTGGCGAGTATCTAACTAACGCGTCAGGCTGTCTTTTCAAAAGAAAAGCAAAAATCCTCGCTTCAATCAAAGCGGCAAGCCCCTTTTTTTCAACTGCAATATCATGGCGAAGATAACCAAACGGATTAAAATCCTCAATTAAGTAAGTCCCTTCACTAAACTGCACAATCACTTCGCCAAGCCGTATCTTCCCGCCCGAAAGATACTTTCTGTTCGACAAAAAATTTGCTTCGTTTTTAAGAACCACATCCCTTAGATTCTTTGAAGAAACAATCAGACTCCCTTCCCCAACATTTTTTGGTGAAGTTATTGACAAAACAAACATTCCTGCCTCGGATTGTTCAGAAAACACAGGCACAATTTCAATGCATGGAGGCCACACTCGCTTAATTGCGCCAAGATTCTTCAGCAAAACAAAAACCTCTGAAAATAATTACTTTGCTTTTCCCTGATTTTTTACGGATTCAATAGCTCTTTTTACCTCTTCAGGGTCTCCAAGATAATAGTGCTTTACAGGCTTTAAGTTCCTGTCAAGCTCATAAACAAGAGGAATCCCGGTAGGAATATTGAGCCCCACAATTTCAGATTCCGAAACGTTGTCAAGATACTTTACAATCGCCCTCAAGCTGTTTCCGTGCGCAAAAACAACTATTTTTTTTCCTTCAATTATCTTTGGAACAATTTCCTTCTCCCAGAAAGGAATAGTCCTCGCCACAGTGTCCTTAAGGCACTCTGCAACAGGAAGCTCATTTTTTGGAACATTTTTATAAAGAGGATCTTTCCCTGGAAACATATCATCAGTTTTTTTTAACTCCGGCGGGCGGATGTCATAACTCCTCCTCCAAATCTGAACCTGTTCCTCTCCGTACTTTTTAGCCATTTCAGCCTTGTTCAATCCCTGAAGCGCGCCATAGTGCCTTTCATTAAGCCTCCAGGACTTTATTACAGGAATCTTTACCCCCATTTCCTTGAGCACAATGTCAAGCGTGTGATTCGATCTCAAAAGAACTGACGAGAAAGCCAAGTCAAAAGAAAAATTGTTTTGTTTCAATGCCTGCCCAGCTTTTTTTGCTTCTTCAATCCCCTTAGCGGATAAATCAACATCAATCCAGCCGGTGAATTTATTCTCCTTATTCCACTCGCTCTCCCCATGCCTTATGAAAACAATTTTATACACGACAAAACCCCCTTTATTTTAAGACACCATCAATCACTTATTTTTCAAAACCGCGTTAGCGTACTTAGCGTCCTTTCCAAGTTCTTCCTCAATCCTCAAAAGCTGGTTATACTTTGCGAGTCTCTCGCTTCTGCAAGGCGCGCCAGTCTTTATCTCTCCGCAGGCAAGTCCGACCGCAAGATCCGCAATGAATGAATCTTCAGTCTCTCCGCTCCTGTGCGAAACCATAGTATTCCAGTTGTTCTTCTTCGCCAGATTAAAAGCCGCGATTGATTCAGTCACAGTCCCTATCTGATTTACTTTCAGTAAAAGCGCGTTGCATGCTTTCTTCTCCGCCGCGAGTTTTATTCTTTCAACATTTGTCACAAGCAAGTCATCCCCGACAATCTGAACCCTTGCGCCAATTGCTTTATTGAGTTTTGCGTAAGACTCAAAATCATCCTGGTCAAAAGGATCTTCAATAGAAACAATATCGTAATCCTTCACAAGCTTAGAGTAATACTCAACCATTTCATCCCCGGTTTTCACTAAAGGAGACTTGCTCTTAAACGCGAGATTATACGAGAACTTTTCAAAACAATTCCCATTCTTGTCTTCAACATGAGCTTTTTCGCTAAACTCGCTTGCGGCAACGTCCATCCCAATCCTCACTTTTCCCTTATAACCCGCTTTTTCAATCGCGAGCGCAAGAAGATCAAGCGCTTCCTTTGCGTCCTTTACATTAGGAGCAAACCCGCCCTCATCCCCCGCGTTAATGGCATTCTGTCCGTATTTTTCTTTTATAATTCCCCTTAATGTGTGAAAAACTTCAGTTCCGTACCTCAACCCTTCAGAAAAAGAAGGCGCGCCGGTCGGAAGAATCATGAACTCCTGCATTGCAAGTTCATTTCCAGCATGCTTTCCACCGTTGATTACATTAAAACTCGGCACGGGAAGAGCCGCGCTTTTAACGCCGGCAAGTTCAGCCAAGTGAAAATAAAGAGAAGTCTTCTTGCTCTCAGCCCCAGCCTTGCACACAGCCATTGAAACAGCAAGAATGGCATTTGCCCCAAGCTTTGACTTGTTCTTAGTGCCATCAGCATCAAGCATTATCTTGTCAACTTCAGCCTGTTTAGCCGGATCCTTGTTAATTAAAAGAGGCGCGATTACTTTATTCACATTTTCAACAGCCTTAAGCACGCCCTTGCCTAAGTACCTCTTCTTATCCCCGTCCCTTAACTCCAAAGCCTCATAAATTCCAGTGCTTGCACCGCTTGGAACAGCAGCCCTAAACAAACCGCTTTCAGTAATAACATCGCACTCAACCGTAGGATTTCCTCTCGAATCCAAAACTTCTCTCGCCTTAATATTCAAAATCCTGCCCATGTTGCACACCTCAAAAATACGAATAAATCCACAAACTAAAACTCCAAAGGGTTTAAATTAATTAATCCCTTTAAAATAAACTCCGAGCTACCAAATATTGCTCAATCAAGCATTGCCGTCGTTAGAGTCATACTCAGTAACTATAGTAGTAGTGATTGAATAGCAAAACCCTGTACAGCACCTGTTAGTGTCAGGAGTAGTCATAAAATCAACCGTGCAAGTCTTGTTCATATCGCAAGCCATTGCGCCGTAATCCGCGCACACTTTGGCTTCGCATTTAACACAACCGCACACTTTTCCCTGATCGCTCAAAGTATCAACGCACTTCTGCGAGTCAGAGCAAGTGACAATCCCGACAGCATTATCGCAAGGTCTTGGAGCAGGAACATTATTCACAGGATTATTAACACAAACTCCCTTGCAGCACCGATCAGAATCGCTTGCGCTGATATACTCGCCGTCGCAGCTCTGATTAGACATACAGCTGTTTCCGCGCTGAGAAACGCACGCAGTGGGTGAGAGTTCAGGAGCAGAGTTCGTATTCTCATGAGCAGGAGGAACAAACTTCTCTTCAATACTGCACACAAGACTCATATCACCCTTCTCAAAAAGCACTTTAAGCGACGAAAAAGAATCGCTTGACTCTACAACAAAATAATCCCCAAGCGGAACAGCTTTTCCGCAATTAGACTCCCAAAACTCAACCTCATTGGCAAAAAGCGCCGGCGAATAAGAATAAACAGTCATCTTTGCCTGCGGATGCGCCTTCATATAAGTATTGACCTCAGGAACCTTTTTTGCAAAATCCTCCGGAGCGGTAGTACAACCAAGCAGTAACGCCAAAAAAACGGCCAAAACTCCGAAAAACAAGAGCCCTTTCATCAAATCAACAAAAAAAGAACTCTGAAGTTGTATTTAAACCTAAACCTAACTCCCCGCAAACCTAAAAAAAGTCAAACCCGCCTCTCGCGGCGCAGTCATTTTAATGTTCACGAAAAAATCAGATAAAAGAAAATTTAGATTCAGATGAAAAACACGAAAAGCAGAATGTAAAGAAGAGGAACCAAGATGAACATAGAATACTCTGTTCTTGAATGAATCTTTTTTACAAGCTCTTCTTTCTTCTTCTCAGTCAATTCAAGCAAAACAACATCAATTATGAACGAAGCGAGAATAATCCCGTAAGTCAAAACCATGAATTTATCCGCAAAAGTCAAATACCCTACAGGAGGAATCTGATTAGCTATTGAAATGTGAAACATTACCGCGGCAACAAGACTTGAACCCGCCATTGCGAGCCTTGTAGTAACCTTGTCAGGGTCAAGCAAAAAACTGAACATCAAAACGAGAAGAATGAAAAACACAGGCAAGAACGTTTTTAGAATAGAGTTAACCACAATCCTTGAAATATCAATCTCAAATACGTACTGCGAGTACTTCTCCCCGTAAATCTTGTAATCATGCTCCCTCACGTAAGAAGTCCAAGCATCCAGATTCCAGCCAGTAAAAGTAATTGACTCATCAATGCCCGAAACAGAATTATCCGCGGCATAAACAACTTCATTTATTGTCTTTTTCTTGTCTTCAAGAATAATCTGCATCCTCTGGCTGTCAAAAGGAAACTCCTTCAAATCCACAGGGCTTGACAAATTAGCCTGAATCCTGTAAAACTTTTCATTAGGAGTGTCAATAATCTTGTCAAGCGTAGCCGCCCTCCCGTTAACAAACTCAAACCCGGAAGGATCACACTCCTCCTCGCAAGTCATTGAAAGGTAAAAATCCGCAGTAAAAGAACCCGTAGAAACATCAAACTTTCCTAAATTAAGAAGATACAGCGAAACATTAACCACTGAAGGCGACTCGCTTTTAGAATCAACAGAGTCGTTTAACACAACAATATTCTCATTAGCCGCGAAAACAACACCCATTAACAAGGCGAACAGCAAAAAAACCAATGCAAATCTCTTTGAGTCCATAAAAAACTAGTCCAATCAGAAAAGCTTTAAAAATAACCCTCGAAAACGACCTGCCCTAAAAAAGCTTCTTAGCAATTATTAAAAAGTCTAAAAACCCAATACATGCATGCCCTTTGTAAAATGGACTAAAGAGTTAAGCGTCGGAGTTCCAGAAATAGACAAACAACACCAATACTTCTTTCTTCTCGCCAGCAAATACTATGAATTATGCGCTGCAAAAAGTTACAACCCAAAAAAAGCAAAAGAACAAATGTCTGAAATACTAAACTATGCAAGAAAACACTTCACTACTGAAGAAAACTACTTTGAAAAATACAACTATCCAAACACTAAAGAGCATAAAGAAGAACACTTAAAGCTGCTAAGCAAAGCCCTTGGAATCTACGACTCTTTCAATGGAGAAAGAGAGGTTTCACTCAAATTCCTTGACTTCATCAAGGACTGGCTTGACAATCACCTAAAAGAACACGACGCAAAATACGCAGAGTACTTTTCAAGACTAAAAATAGCCCCTTAATAAACAAACCACAAAGCCTGCAAAAAAGAACAAACTTGACTCAAACCAAATAATTAAAAGATTTTTGCACTTCGCAGTAATTATGGAACACTACGCCTGGACGCGCGAAATAAGCACAGGAATCCGCGAACTGGACGAACAGCACAAAAACTTCATCACACTATTCAACTTCTGCATAGATAACTGCGAAAGCCTCCGATTTGACATAAAAAAAAGCCAAGGACCACTTAAACCAAATACTAATATACGCAAGGGAACACATAACCACTGAAGAACGATACTTTAAGAAATACAATTACCCTGCAACTGTGCAGCACTCAAAAAAACACGCCGAGCTTTTGATAAAAATAATAAAACTCCACGACTCGTTTGACGGAAGCAAAGAAGCGGAGAAAAAAGTCCTCGACCTATTAGACTACTGGGTGAACGAGCACATGAAAAAAGACGACATGCTCTACTCTGAGTATTTTAAATTAATAAAAATAGACCCGGCAGACAAAGCCTAAAAGAACTCCCCTGCCGGAGAACAACAAAACTATTTTTTGAACTTCTTTGCCTTATCCCTGACTCTTTTGGCAACAACTTCAAAGTTGCGAAAACTAGTCAGCATGCTCCAAAGCCCGATGTTAATCAAAAGACTCGTCAAAAAAGCAAGCGACCTGTCAAACAAAACCGCGCTTGACACATCAACGAGGCTAAAGTCAGACCAAAGCGCAAACACTCTCCTAACACCCATCAAAATAAACGCAAAGACAATCATAAGCCACCACTTTGAAATCCTGTCAAAGCGGTAAATTTTATAAGCGATGAAAGCCGCGGAAAGCTGGAAAACAATAGAGAACGCGCCAAGAAGCATCAAAACCAAATCAGCCATTACTTATCACCTCCCGAAATAATAGTATCAGCATAAGTAGCAATCTGCTTTAACACCGCTTTTTCAGCGTCAGACTCAAGAGCAATCACAACAGTATTGACATCAAGCCCCCTCATCTTATTCATCACAAAATTAGAAAACTTCGCAACAGTATTAGCGTCGTTATACATCAAAAGAATGCTCAAAGAATCAATCAGCAAAAGCTTTTTTCCACCCATGTGTTCAGTCGCTTCATGAATAGCAATGCTAATAGCAGTCAGGCTCTGCATAGTTTCAAGAAAAACGCAGTTATCAACATCCTCGGACTTCTCGCCGATGTTTTTTGAAATACAATCCACAAAAAACATTTTCTTAGTATCAACCTTCTTGCTCTTCAAAGTATTCAAAAGAACAACAAAAGGTTTGTTTGTAGTGACATAAATAACATTCTCGGACTTGTGCTTCTTAAGTATGTCGACAATCCCCTCAAAATACTTAGTAGCTGAAATCAAATGAAGCTCGATTGATGCCATGCAAGGATAAACAAACTCACTCAATATAAACATTACCAAAGCTGCAAAAGAATACTATTTGCTTTGAACCCACCTTGACCAGCTCGAATACCTCTTCCTGCCCTTTGAAGAAAAGTGCCTCCTGTCGCTTGAACCCCCCGCGCCTGAGAACTGGTCAATAATCCAAATCTGTTCAATCGCACCGGTTTTTTCAGAAATCTGCGCGATTACGTTTGAAGGAATAAAATCAGGACTCGGGTAAC